>CALMCK010000061.1 GCA_937862845.1 uncultured Burkholderiaceae bacterium
ATTAAATAAAATGTGAATCGTGTAAGGAACTGCGCCGCCGCTGCGTCTAATCAACGCAGAACAACGCAAACACTTTGACATATTGTCAGAGGCCATAAAGGAGCAGGTTGTGTGGATGTTTCATTGTAAAGACGCCACCATGTGGCAAATTCGACTGCAAGACGAGCAGCTGCCTTTGAGCGTGCGGCTTCGACTGCGGGCGCATTTGCTTGTGTGCCGTCGATGCCGAGCGCTGCAAAACCAGCTGTCAGTGATTCAGCAAGGCGTACACGAATGGCGTGAACGAACGGATAACGCACAAAATAATTGATAAACGTTTCATTAACTGGAGAGACCCATGAAAAAATACAGCACCATGATGACGCTGGCCTTGGCGGGATTGGCAGTAACCGCTTGCTCAAAAACAGAAGCACCCAAAGCCGACATGCCAAAAGTAGAGGCAAGCCCAGCTGCCGCAGCACCGATGGCGGCCGAAGCCAAAACGGACAACATGGCCACACCCGCGAGCACTGAAAAATGCTACGGCGTCGCGATGGCAGGTAAAAATGACTGCGCCAATAAATCAGGCTCGCATTCATGTGCGGGTCAGAGTACCAAAGACAAGGACCCACAAGAATGGAAGTCCGTTGACAAAGGCACCTGCGAAGGATTGGGCGGTAAATTGAGTTAACACTCAATTGTTTTTGAGTTTTGATTTTAAAACATTCTTTCACAACACATTATTTGCTGTTGTGTTGACACAGGAGAAACACCATGAAAAAATCACAAGTACTGATGGGCGCTGCTCTTGCCGCTGCGATGTTATCGGGCGTTGCGCAAGCAAATGACAAATGCTTCGGCGTCGCCGCAGCGGGTAAAAACGACTGCGCATCGGCCAATGGCTCGCACGCCTGCGCGGGCATGGCGACCCAAGACAACGCAAAAGAAGATTGGAAATATGTGGCAAACGGCACTTGCGCCAAAATGGGCGGCAAGATGATGAGCAAAGAAAAAATGCCAAAGATGTAACCATGTGTTCGCAAGCGCATCGCTTGCTTTCTCCAAAAAACGACTTGGTTAAACCAAGTCGTTTTCGCAAAAGGCTCGATTGTAGGGTTGAAAGATTGAAGGATTGAAAATGCTGCAAGGTTATGGCGTCGGTCTGCGCGCCCCTCACTATCGTCAGTTTCTCAACGAGAAGCCATTGGTTGATTGGATTGAGGTGCACGCCGAAAACTACTTCGGTGCGGGTGGGTGGGACATGCATGTGCTCACGACTTTACGCGAGCACTATCCCGTCAGTGTGCATGGCGTTGGTTTGGGCTTGGGTTCGGCGAGTGGCATATCGAGCACACATTTGGCGCGGCTCGCCACATTGGTTGAACGCATACAGCCTGCGTTGGTGTCCGAGCATCTGTGTTGGGGTTCAACTGAGCGCGGTGTGCTCAATGATTTATTGCCGCTGCCGTATTCCGAGGAAGCCTTGACCGTGTTGAGCGATAACATTGATCAAATGCAAAACGCACTGGGTCGGCGGGTGTTGATTGAAAACCTGAGCAGCTATGTGCAGTTTGTCGATGACGCCATGTCCGAAGCGGTGTTTCTCAATGCCTTGGTCAAACGCACGGGTTGCGGTCTGCTGCTCGATGTGAACAATCTGTACGTCAATCAGCTCAACCATGGCGTGAGTGCAGAAGCGGCGATTTCGCTGATTGATTTGACCGCGGTGGGCGAAGTGCACCTCGCGGGGCATTTGGTCACCGATGATGTGGTCATCGATCACCATGGCGATTGTGTTGATGATGCGGTGTGGGATTTATACCAACATGTCATCGGGCGCATGGGTGCTGTGCCGACGTTGATTGAGTGGGACACCGACGTGCCCGAGCTGGCGGTTTTGGTCGCTGAGTCGGACAAAGCGCGCACCAAAGCGATGGAGGCATTGGCATGAGTTTACTGGCGCAGCAAAAAAATTTTGCGGATTTGATGGTGACAAGGGGCAAGCCCGCAACGGATTTGTACAGCAAAAAAATCACTGTCGCGCGCGGCTTGGCCGTGTATCGCAACAACATCCGTGGTGCATGGCGTAACGCATTGGCCGCGACGTTTCCTGTGCTGACACAGCTGTTGGGTGAGGATGGTTTTTCGCTGTGCGCGCAGGATTACTGTGCGGCGCATCCCTCACAAAGCGGCGATTTAAATGAGTTGGGCGTGCATTTCGCCGAGTTTTTGGCGCAATACGCACCGCTGTCGGAATACCCGTATTTGCCCGATGTCGCACGGCTCGAGTGGCTGTGGCATCGTGCCCACTACGCGGCCGATGCTGCGCCGCTGTCCGTGGCAGACTTGATGACACGCGGCGCCGATGATTGGTTGGCCGCGCGTGTGCAGGCTGCGCCGAGCGCGTTTGTGTTGAGCTGTGGCACCGCAGCGGCGACGATTTGGTTGGCGCATCAGGAGGGCGGTGATGTCGCTGCGCTCGCTGACGATGCGGTGGTGATGCGGCCTGAGCATTGTTTGGTGTCACGCCCACGCTGGCGTGTCGAGGTGCGCGTGATGGATGAAGCGACGGTGGTTTTTTTGGAGCTGTTGCAAAGCGGCCTGTGCTTTGAGGCCGCGCTGGCGGCTTTGGAAGCGCAGGATTTAGCCATTGATTTGGTCGCTGTGCTGCCTATTTTACTTGAAGCCGGTGTGTGGCAGGGATTGGTTTGGTGAGTGTTGCGTTTCCATTTGCATGGATGCGCGCTCCTACGCTTGAGCATCCGTTGAAATATATCCACCGTATGTCCGCAACGCTGGCTTGCGATGCTGTGATGTGGTACATTAACGAAACAATAAAGCGCCGATTTGAATCAGCTTGCGGGCGCGGCTTGAAGACAAGCCAAAACGGCTAAACAATGCAACCCAAGCTGTGCGATGTGCTTTATCGCTGACAACTTGGGTTTTTATTTGTGGCACTTATTTAACCACCACATCAACATCGACTCGCATCAAATATGACAGAACGCACGCTCGGCGTCATCACGCCGCAAACCATGGACTTCGATGTCGCTTTGCCATTGCAAAGCGGCGCAGCTCTGCGCGACTATACCCTGATGTACGAAACCTATGGCACGCTCAATGCCGCACGCGACAACGCCGTGCTGATTTGCCATGCGCTCAATGCCTCACACCATGTCGCGGGAACATCGCCGTCGGGCGAGCTCGGCTGGTGGGACAACATGATTGGGCCGGGCAAACCCATCGACACCGATCGTTTTTTTGTGATTGGTGTGAACAATCTGGGTTCTTGTTTTGGTTCAACAGGCCCGATGCACATCAATCCCGATACGGGCAAACACTATGGCGCGGATTTTCCATTTGTCACGGTCGAGGATTGGGTCGATGCACAGCAACGCCTCATGCATGCGCTCGGCATCGAGCAGTGGGCCGCCGTCATGGGCGGTAGCCTCGGTGGCATGCAGGCATTGGCGTGGAGCATACGCTATCCCGATGCGCTGCGCCATTGCGTTGTGATTGCATCTGCGCCGATGCTCAGCACACAAAACATCGCGTTCAATGATGTGGCGCGCCAATCAATTTTGTCAGATCCTGATTTTCATGGCGGGCATTTTTATGAACACAACACCGTGCCGCGCCGTGGGCTGCGTGTGGCGCGCATGATTGGCCACATCACGTATTTATCTGACAATGACATGGCCGAGAAGTTTGGTCGCGAATTGCGTGCCAAAGACAACTACGGTTTTGGTTATGGTGTGGACTTTGAGATTGAGTCCTATCTGCGTTATCAGGGCGATAAATTCGCTGATTATTTTGACGCCAATACCTATTTGCTCATCACCAAAGCGCTTGATTATTTTGACCCGGCGCGTTTGCACGGTGGCGATTTAAGCCGCGCACTGGCGAGCACCACGGCGCAGTATCTCATCGCATCTTTTTCGACCGACTGGCGTTTTTCACCCGAGCGCTCGCGCGAAATGGTGCAAGCACTCGTCAAAAATCGCCGCACCGTCAGCTATGCCGAAATCGAAGCGCGCCATGGCCACGATGCATTTTTACTCGATGATGTGCGTTACCACAATGTCGTGCGCGCTTACTTTGAGCGCATCTCAGGAGAACGCGCATGAGCACCCGCAGCAACACCATCAACGCCGCCAATCTACTCGCGGGCGAAGCGCGCATGGACTTCGACGTCATCAGTCGTTGGGTGCCTGAAGGCGCACACGTATTGGATTTGGGTTGTGGTGATGGTCGTTTGTTGGCCAAACTGCACGCCGATAAAAACGTCACAGGCTATGGTGTCGAGCTGCACGATGACAATGTTCATGCCTGCGTGCAAAAAGGTCTGAACGTATTGCAACAGGATTTAGAGAGCGGCTTGACGTGGTTTGAGGACAAAAGTTTTGACGTCGCCATCCTCTCGTTGACGCTGCAAGCCGTGCACAAAACCGAAGAAATGATACGAGAAATCACCCGCGTCGGCAAAACTTGCATCATCTCCGTGCCCAATTTCGGACACTGGCCACACCGCTGGGCCGTGCTCAAAGGCCGCATGCCTGTGTCAAAAACCCTGCCCTACGAGTGGTATAACACGCCGAATGTGCGCGTGCTGACCCTGCTCGATTTCGTCAGCATCGCCGATGATGTCGGCTGCCGTGTGCTCGATCAGGTGGTGCTGCGTGAAGACAGAGAGGTGAAGTTTCTGCCCAATTTACGTGGCGACTTGGCGGTGTTTAAACTCGAATCGCGCTGATGTTTGCGACGGCGTGTTGCTGCTCAAAAAACAAAAAATGCCCAGATGGGCATTTTTGTTTTAGTACAACGCACGAAGCGTGTCGCATCGTTTTGGCTCACGCCACATAACGGCGGGTCGGTAAACCTGCGGTCTCCACCTGTATTTTTAAAATGAATCCATTCGCGGGATAGTCGGCAAGCTCGTCCTCTGGGCGATTGCCTGTGGTGGTGACGATGAGGGTTTTTAAATCAGCGCCGCCGAAGCAGACCATGGTCGGGCAACGCGCGGGCAGCATGAGGCGTTGGATGATGTCGCCCGTCGGTGAGAGTTGCACGACTTGACCGCCTTCAAACTGCGCATTCCAATAATTGCCCGCACTGTCCACCGCCGCGCCGTCGGGGCGACCTTGATAGACTGTGCCCGCTTCTTTGGCCTGCGCTTGCGTTTGGCTTTGGTAGAAGGCACGGCGATTGCTCAATGCGGTTTCAATCGGTTGACTGGCATCAAAATCATACACATATGATGTGTGTGCTTGCGTGTCGGCATGGTGCACGCGATGACCGTCTGGACTCATTGCCCAGCCATTGGATGTGATGGTGCCCCATTGATTTTGTGGCGCGTGCGGTGCGTCCTCGCCGAGGGCTGTGTGCAGCGTGCCTTTTTCGAGACAATACAGCGACGCGCCGTTGTGGGTTTTAGGGGCAAACAATGAGCCGACCCAAAAGCGTCCCGCCGCATCGACACCGCCGTCGTTGAACCGTATCGTGCTCGTGTCATACGGCGCGTCGAGAAACACCGCGAGCGTCACATCGCCCGCGGGTGTGGCGGGGTCAAATCGAGCCAAACCCGCGCGCAGTGCGACGATGAGTGTGCCGTCGGTGCTGATGCACAACGCACCGGGGTCGCTCGCATCGGTTTGCGGCAATTGCCATAAAGTGTGAACCTCATCGAACGTGTGGCGATGGATTTGGCGATTCGGAATGTCTATCCAATACCAACAACTCGCCGCGTCGTCCCAGACGGGTGATTCGGCGAGGCCTGCGCGAGTGGTTGGTGTGCCGTAGAGGGTGTTGATGTTGGTCATGGTGTTCTGCTTTTTAAAATTAAAATTATAGTCGTTGATGAATGGTCATGTGTGTTTGAGCGTAAAATAAGTCAGCGACTCTGAAGTCACGCACTGATTATTTCAACCCTCAACCGCTTCCACCATGATCCATCACACTCAATTATTCGCCCAGCTCACTCGCCCCGATGACAGCCACAAAGGCTTGTTTGGCAGTGTCGCCATTGTCGGTGGCAACATCGGCATGGTCGGTGCCAGCGTGTTGGCTGGCCGTTCTGCGTTTGCCACAGGTGCGGGCAAGGTCTGGTTAAACGCGCTCGATGCGCGTCTCGCCGTTGACGTCACTGCTCCAGAGTTAATGGTGCGTGGCGCGATGGATGACTTGAGCGGCGCGGATGCGGTGGCGGTTGGCATGGGATTGGGGCAAGACACCACCGCACACCACGCCTTTATGCACGCATTGAGCCACACGGACAAGCCACTCATTATGGATGCCGACGCGCTGAATTTATTGGCACTCGAGGCAAACGATGCTGCGCCGCTGCGCCATGGCTTGCGCGCACACCGTGGCGCCAACATCCTCACGCCGCACCCCGCAGAAGCCGCGCGATTGCTTGGCTGCACCGTGGCAGAAGTTCAGGCCAATCGCGTCACCTGCGCACAAAAAATCGCCGCGCAATACACCAGCGTCACCGTCCTTAAAGGCAGCGCCAGCATCATCGCTCACCCAGATGGCAATCATCACATCAACACCACAGGCAATGCCGCGCTCGCCGTCGCAGGTCAAGGTGACGTGCTGTCAGGCGTCATCGTCGCGCTGCTCGCACAAGGCTTGAGCGCCTTTGACGCCGCTTGCCTCGCGGTGTACTGGCATGGTTTGGCGGGCGAGCTGTACGCCTTTGAGGCAGGTGGCACTGTGGGGCTCGCCGCCAGCGCGATGCCATCATTGCTCAGCCGTGTCATCAATCGATGGCGCGCCGAGCAAGCCTTGCGATGAATGCATTGACCCTTGAAGAAAATCAATTGATGTTAAACCGTGTTGCATCAATGCCGAGCCAGCCAAACACACACCATACATTATTCAGGAGTGCAACAATGCCCATCAGCCGTTACGCCAGTTTCGCCAAAAAAACCGCCCGCATCGCAGGTCGCCCCACCACATTCACCCTTGCCGTATCTGTCATCGCCGTCTGGCTCATCACGGGCCCGATTTTTCAGTACAGCGACACATGGCAGCTCGTCATCAACACCGCAACCACCATCATCACCTTCATCATGGTGTTTCTCATCCAAAACACGCAAAACCGAGACACCGCCGCCATGCAAATCAAACTCGACGAGCTGATTCGCGCCACAAGCGGTGCACACAATGCATTGCTTGATTTAGAAGAACTCGAAGAACACGAGCTCGAAGCCTTTCGCAGTCGCTACGAAAAACTCGCCGAGCAATCGCGCAGTTTGTTAAAAGGTGGCCAGCTGGACACCGACACATCAGAGGTTTAAAAGGACGAATTCGGCTCTTGTAAAAAATCCAATTCCGCCTGCGTGGATGCACGCCCCAAAATCGCATTGCGATGCGGGTAGCGGCCAAACTGCTCAATGATGCGCAGGTGTTTGGCTTCAAACTCTGCGTTAAACGGATTCATGCCTGGCAGGCCAAATAGTTCAACAGCCTTTTGATGAATGGTGAGCGACTCGCTGTGCATGAACGGCATGTATAAAAACGCGCGCTCATCGGCGGACAGCTGCTTGTGTTCAGGCAATAAAATTGCTTCCTGAGCCAGTTCCAGTGCCAACGCATCACTGGCGAATGCGGCTGCGGTGTCGCGAAACATATTGCGTGAAAACTGATCCAACACAATAATCTCCGCCAAGCGCCCCTTGATGTCGTCGCGCCATACGGACAGCTCGCCCGCCATCGCTGCAGTATGAGTCTCACCGAAGCGGCTTGTGATGAGCAGGTCAAAATCAGAGTCTTTGTCCCACCAAAATTTCGGTGTGATGTCATGAAACCAAAATTGTAAAATATCCTGTGGTTGAATCATGTTGTGTCCTGAGTGGTGAGTGGTGATGGTAAATATAAAAATTCAAGCCGAATACGGCGCATCAATCAAGCGTTGTGAAATCCACCAAAGATTACCATGCGCATCGCGCACGCCACCTTGACGGTCATCGTACGGCATGTCCGCGACCGCCATTTCCAATGTGGCACCATGGTCCAGTGCGCGCTTCATTGCCGCATCGGCATCTTCGACATACAAATAATAACTCGCAGACATCGCAGGATAATGCGCCGTCGCCTCGCTCACCATCACCGTCGAGCCGCCTAAGCGAATCTGAGCATTGGCAATCTGACCATCGGGACGCAGCGTGCGGCACGTCTCGACGCCCGCCAATCCCTCGATGAGAAAACGCACAAACGCCTGAGCATCATGTACGAAAAAATAAGGTGTGACGGTGTTGAAATTGGGTGGGATGTGCATGGTGTTCTTTCAAAAAATGTCGTCGCAAAATTGTAAGAGATCAATTCAATCGCCTGCGCCACCAGCGAAAAACAAAAACTGCCAGCACAGCAGGCAACCAAACCCAAAGGGCTTCTGAATACAAAACAGTTAAACCGCGTTCAGAGAAAAAGCCCACGCCAATCGGCGAAACAGCAATCGGCCGCCATGGCAAAAAATAACGGGTCAAGTCAAACGGCCAAAACGCCGCCACACCCAAACCACCCGTGGTCATTGCATCCAACGTCAGATGTGACGCCATCGACACAAAGGCCACTGCAAAAATTGTGATGCGCTTTGCACGCAAGCCACGGTGAAAAAGCGTCAGCAGCAAAGCACACACACAAGCGAAAAACAATGAATGTGTGAAGCCACGATGTCCCCATGGCGAAGCGTAAGCGATGCCGAACTTAAAACCCAGCACATCAAAATCAGGAGCGATGGCGCACAGCATGCCGAGCACGGTCAGGCGCCGATTGATTTTTTTCAAACCAAACCCAGCAGCCAGCGCCAGCGGTATGGCGACGTGAGAAAAAATGGTGGCCATGCAACTAACCTTTGGATACGAAATGGGCGATGTGCCTGCTGTATGAAAACGGCAGGCTGTGTGCCCGCCGCCTGCGCTTATACTTCTGAAACCATGTTGAAGCCACCCTATATCAACCGCTTGCCATCAAATGGCATGTCCATCTCGGCCATCCGTGAAATTGCCACTGATGAATCACGACGCCATCAACTGAATACTCCAAAACACCATAAACCCCGCAAAAAGCCACAGGGTTGACACAGGTTTCTCCTCGACGGTGTGTGCTTCAACCAGCAACTCGTCGGTCACCAAATACAACAATGCAGCGACGCCAAACGCTAAAATCGCGCTGATGGTTAGAGTCGATGCACCTGTGAGCAAGTA
>CALMCK010000062.1 GCA_937862845.1 uncultured Burkholderiaceae bacterium
GAAAAGCTGTGATTCCAACGAGACAGGAAAGCTGCGCTTGTCACTGGATTCCCGCTAAACCCATGCGGGAATGACGGTGGAAATGGAAGTGGAAGTGGTGTTGCGAATGGCGGTGGTAAGCACGTTGTGTGTGTTTGATTATGGCGTTACTTTTACACCCAACAACAATTTCATTGGCGAAAAAGCGGCTAAACCATCAGCATTTCGCGGGCATGTGCGCGGGTGGTGTCGGTGAGTTCGACGCCGCCGAGCATGCGGGCGATTTCGTCGATGCGTTCGGCATCATTGAGCACGTCGATGCTGGACTGTGTGGTGCCTGCGTCGCTGGATTTTTGGACGCGCCAGTGTTGTGTGCCGAGGGCGGCGACTTGGGGGAGGTGTGTGACGCACAGGACTTGGCGGTCGCTGCCGAGTTGGCGCAGCAGTTTGCCGACGACTTCTGCGACGGCGCCGCCGATGCCGCTGTCGACTTCGTCAAAAATCAAGGTGGGTACGGGGTTGGCGTGGCTGGTGATGACGGAGATGGCGAGTGCGATGCGGGCCAGCTCGCCACCTGAGGCGACCTTTGCGAGTGCTTGCAGGGGGACGCCGGTGTGTGCGGCGACTTTAAACTCGATGGATTCGCTGCCGTGGCTGCTGGGGGCGGCGTCGTGGATGGCGATGTCAAATTGTCCGCCGCTCATGTTGAGCAGTTGCATGCTGGCGCTGACTTGGGCGCTGAGTTCTTTGGCGGATTTTTTGCGGGCGGTGCTGAGTTTTTTGGCGGCACTGCGATAGGCTTGTTCGGCGAGCTCGGCGTCGCGTTGCAGTTGTTCGATGTCCAGGCCGTGTTGGAGTTGGTCAAATTCGGCGTTGAGTGCGTCGGCGTGCTCGGCCAGTGATTCTGGGGCGATGCGCAGTTTGCGTGCGGTGCTGTGCCAGAGGGAAAGGCGTGCGTCGAGCTCGGCGAAATTGGATTCGTCCATGTCGGCGCGTTGGGCGTAGTTGTTGAGGCTGTGGGCGGCTTCTTGCACTTGGATGCAGGCCGATTCGAGCAGCTCGACGTATTCGTTGAGGCGGTCGTCATATTCGAGCACGTCGGTGAGTTTGTTGATTTGATCGCGCAGTTGGCTGACCACGTCGTGGTCTTCGCCATCGAGCACTTCGGCGGCTTGCCCGCAGGTTTGCAATAAAGTGGCAGCGTGTGACAGGCGGCTGTGCTCGCTTGAGAGCGTTTCCCATTCGTTGGATTGGGGGGCGAGCTGGTTTAATTCGTCGAGCTGCCATTCGAGTGTGTCGAGTCGTTCGACCAACTGTGCGCCGCGTTCGCTGGCCAGTGTGAGCGCTTCTCGCACGTGTTGCCATGTCTGATAAGTACTGCGGACGGCGGCGCATTCGTTGTGCAGTTTGGCGGTGTCGTCGAGTAAGTCGCGTTGTAAGTGGGCTTTGAGCAGTTGCTGGTGGGCGTGCTGGCCGTGGATGTTGACCAGTTGTTCGCCGAGCTCGCGCAGCTGAGTGAGGGTGGCGGCGCTGCCGTTGATGAATGCGCGGCTTTTGCCTTGTGCGTCAATCACGCGGCGCAACAGCAATTCGTCGTCTGCGTCAAAACCCGCATCGCTCAACCAGTCTTGCACCGTTTTAGATACGGTAAACGCTGCGCTGATTTCGGCTTTGTCCGCACCTTGCGCCACCACGCCCGAGTCGGTGCGGTCGCCCAACAGCAGACCGAGTGCGTCGAGCAAAATCGATTTGCCAGCGCCCGTCTCACCCGTGAGGACGGTGAAGCCTTGGCGCACGTCGAGGTCCAGACTTTTCACGATGATGAAGTTTTTGAGGTGTAAGTGTTGCAGCATGGTTAAACAGATTCAGTTGATGGGCGCGCTGGGTTTAAGTTCCAGTTGAGTTTTTGGCGCAGAGTGGCAAAGTAGTTATAAGACTTTGGATGCCAAAAAATGCTGCGGTAAGGCGCTTGTGCGATGCGCACGATGTCGCCGCGCCGCACCTCGGCGAAGCTGTGTACGTCAAAATGCGCCACCGCGGTTTGGTGGGCCGTGACTTCGATTTCGAGCACGGAATCGGACGGTAAAACGATGGGACGATTGGACAATGACTGTGGCGCCACAGGCACCAGTGTGATGCCCGCCAGCTGCGGATGCAAAATCGGACCGTGTGCCGCCAATGAATAAGCGGTCGAACCAGTCGGCGTCGCGATGATGAGTGCGTCGGCGCGCTGAGCGTACATGAACTGCTGGTTCACCGAGACGTTTAACTCAAGCATG
>CALMCK010000063.1 GCA_937862845.1 uncultured Burkholderiaceae bacterium
GACTTCATCGAGCGTGTCAATCATGAGAAACAACAACAAAAACAGCAGCAGCACACCGAACACAGCGGTGAGGATTTCTTTATAAAAAGTGCGTAAGGCCAAAGTCATGGAGGATCCGAAAGAAATTTTATGATGGGCTGCGGCGCAGCCAATTGAATGCAGACATGCGCCAAGCCTGTGTGCGATACCACAGCGCGAGCACAGCACAGCACAGCACGCTGCCATGTATCAGCAGCATGGCATACATCAGCGACCAGCGCTCTTTGCCGATTTTGGATTCGCCCACTTTAATGAGGTTGATATAAATCACCAACAACACAATCGCCAACAAAACACCCCACGTCCTTGAGCTGCGTGGCCGCACATAAGCCAGCATCACCGCCAACAACGCCATGGGTAAAATCATAAAGGCATCGCTGAAACGTCGATACAGCTCCGCCCGATCCTGTGCCGTATCGCGTGTCAACAGCACCGCAGTTGTGGTTTGTGCAGGAGGGGTATTGTTTAAATCAGTGGTTTTAAGTTGAGTGAACTCATCAATCGAAAACGCTGACTGACCATAGCGCATGCTTTGTAATGTGCCATCTTTGACATTGTCCTGATATTGCACACCGTGGTTGAGCACCAAAAAAGCACGATTGTCGCGGCTGTTCGCCAGCGTCGCATTTTGCGCCAACACCAAAGTGGTCTCATTGTTTGCACCCTGCTGCGCGACAAAAATATTTTTAAACGACGGTGGCGAGGTTTTTGCCACTTCTTCGATAAAGAAAACACGTTTGCCACCATCGCTGCTGCGGAAATCACCGCTTTTGAGCAAACTCAACTCCGCAATGCCCGACTGATTGCGGTATGCAGAGAGCTTTTGTGCCGTCCACGGTGTCAAAATCGAATTCATCACCAGCAAAAATAAAAACATCGGCACAACCAACATCGCCACAGGCTTAAGCAGGCCAAACGAGCCCACGCCCGAGGTTTGCCAAACCACCATTTCCGACTCCTGATACAAGCGAGACAGCGTCACAACAATCGCCACAGTCGCTGTCGCCACCACCAGCAGCGGGAAATAATTAAGGATGCTAATGGCAAGCAGCTGCGCCACAGTGTCCAGACCGATGCTGCCCAATGCCGCTTCGCGCAAGCCCTTAACCAAGACCAGCACAGACGTGACAGTGAGCAGCGTGAGTAAAATCCCACCCGCCACCGCCATTTTTTCTCGTAAAACCGAACGCTCAAAAATCATCCGTTTCTTTCCAATCGAATTGAACCCAGCACAAACCAAGTTGGCTATAATACACAGGTTATTGTTTAATCACCCATTTTACAGGAAACCATCATGTTATTTCAGCTCAAGTCGGCCACATTCACAAAAGGCACAAAAAAACAACTCGCCACATTGTTTATCACCTCATCGCAAACTACCACAGGCACCGCATTCATTGATGGCAACACCTTAAAAACACTGCCAGAGTCCATCCAAGCCCACATCAAACTCGCCCTTAAAACCGAACGCTTCACCGCCGCCGCTGGCCAGCAGCTCAGCCACATTGACGACACCCATAACCTACAAACCATCGTTCTCGGTGTCGGCGTGATTAAGGATAAAGCCAGCACAGCCAAAGCCGCAGGCACGCTCATCACAAAATATTGCCAACAATACAACATCAGCGAGGCATCCGTCGCATTTGACGACACGGACGACACCCTTCTCGGCCAACTCATTCAAGGTGCCGCCGACGCCAACTACGAATTCGATGCGCCTTACGGCAACAAAGAAAAAGCCAAAAAAATCGCCAAAAATCAACAACGCAGCCTCACCATCCTCACCGCCAAAGCCCCAAGTGCTGCTCAGAAAAAAATCGTCAGCCAAGCCGCAGGCATCGCCCAAGGCGTGGCACTGACCAAACACCTTGGCAACCTCCCACCCAACTTCGCCACACCCACCTACCTTGGCAAAGTCGCACAAGAGCTCGGCAAGCAATACAAATTCAAAGTCCAAGTACTCGAACGCAAACAAATCGCCGCACTCAAAATGAACTCATTTTTATCTGTCGCCAAAGGCTCAAGCGAACCACCACGCTTCATTATCATGGAATACAAAGGCGGCAAACCCAAAGACGCCCCAACCGTATTGGTCGGCAAAGGCATCACATTTGACACTGGTGGCATTTCGCTCAAACCTGGTGCAGGCATGGACGAAATGAAATACGACATGTGTGGCGCCGCCTCACTGCTCGGCACATTTAAAACCCTCGGCGAAACCCAGCCCAAAATCAACGTCATCGGCCTCATCGCCACCTGCGAAAACATGCCCGCAGGCAACGCCTCCAAACCTGGCGACGTCGTCACCACCATGGCAGGCCTCACCGTCGAAATCCTCAACACCGACGCCGAAGGTCGCCTCGTCCTCTGCGACGCCCTCACCTACGCCGAACGCTACAAACCCGCCGCCGTCGTCAACATGGCCACCCTCACAGGCGCCTGCATCGTCGCCCTCGGCCACCACCACAGCGCACTGTTTGCCAACAACGACGAACTCGCCACCGAGCTGCAAACCGCTGGCACCGCCCAGCGCGACACCACATGGCGCATGCCGCTCGACGATGCGTATCAAGAGCAACTCAAATCAAACTTCGCCGACATGGCCAACATCGGCGGCATGCCCGCAGGCAGCGTCACCGCCGCCTGCTTCCTCTCCCGCTTCACCAAAGCCTATCCATGGGCACACCTCGACATCGCAGGCGTCGCATGGAAAAGCGGTGCAGCCAAAGGCGCAACGGGTCGTCCTGTTGCATTGCTCAGCCAATTCATTTTTAACCGTGCGAAGTAAACCGCTACATACCAAATCTTTTGTAGGGCAGCTTTAAAGCCCGCCCTACTTCAGGGTTTTTCGTGGGTTTTCATCAAATGATTCTCGGGTCTCCCGAGAATCATTTCTTAACCCACAAAAAAGTAGGTTTTTACTTTTTTGTGAACAATTTTATGACCAAAATCGACTTCTTCTCCAACGCCCCAAACCGCCTCGACTATGTCGCGCGTTTGCTCAATAAAGTCCACAGCAGCGGCCAGACGGCTGTTGTTTTTGGTGCGGCACCTGCGCTCGCCCAGTTGAGTGATGCGCTGTGGCCAGC
>CALMCK010000064.1 GCA_937862845.1 uncultured Burkholderiaceae bacterium
GCCGCCGCTCACGCAAACCCATGACGTCACAAAGCGCACATGCGCGGACAAACAAAAATAATAATGTGTGTCATGCGCAAGCATGCACCATGAGCCGACGACATGTGCATGTCCACATGGCGGCTTGGGGGCAAGCCGCCCTACGGTTTTGTTGCGCTTGTGCTTGTCGCACCAAGCAGCCCGACAAGCGTTGAAAATCACGGACAACCCAAGCGAGGGTGGACACTGCCTTCCTACGAAGTTTATCGCTGCGTTGTTGTAGGGCGGCTTGCCCTCAAGCCGCCGCTCACGCAAACCCATGACGTCACAAAGCGCACATGCGCGGACAAACAAGACGGGCATGGTTGGTTCTCCTTGTATAGACGGCTGAGAGTCAACCGCTCATAATCCTTCACACCATCACACCACTGTTTTAAACATTGAGCCCTGCGTTTCGCCTGCGCATTTCGCCCTTTCCCTTTATAATGATTGCGTTTATCACACCCGCGCCAGTGGCTTTTGGGTGTGTTTTTGCGTTTTTATTCAGGCACTTTATCCATATGACTTTTTTGACGGCACTCAACAATTTAATCCCACAGCTTAAATCTGGTACGCGCATGACGCAGGCGCTGCCGTTTGGCTCGTCCGATGCGCTGCTGTTGGCGGAGTTGGCGAGTGCGTTGGGTAAGCTGACGGTGGTGATTTGTGAGGCGCCGTATGATGCGCAGCGACTGGCGGCGGAGATGGCGTACTTTGCGCCTGAGTTGCGCGTGGCTCAGTTGCCCGATTGGGAAACCTTGCCGTATGATCAATTTTCGCCGCACCATGATTTGGTGTCGGAGCGTTTGCAGGCGTTGTATCAGTTGACCCAAAACACCTGCGATGTGTTGCTGGTGCCTGTGACGACGGCGCTGTATCGACTGGCGCCGCCGTCGTTTTTGCTGGGGCGGACGTTTTCGTTTTCGCAAAATGAGCAGTTGGATATGGGTAAGCTGCGTGAGCAGCTGGTCAATGCGGGCTATCAGTCGGTGAGTCAGGTGGTGGCGCCGAGTGAGTTCTCCGTGCGTGGTGGTTTGATTGATTTGTATCCGATGGGCTCGGTGCTGCCGTACCGCATTGATTTGTTTGATGACACGATTGAGTCGATTAAAACGTTTGATGTCGATACGCAGCGCACGCTGTATCCTGTGCCGCGCGTGCACATGCTGCCGGGTCGTGAGTATCCGACCGATGAGGAGGCGCGCGGTGCTTTTCGCACGGCGTGGCGTGAGCGGTTTGAGGGCGATGCGTCCAAGCATGCTTTGTACAAGGATGTGGGCAATGGGATTTTTAATGCGGGGATTGAGTATTATTTGCCGTTGTTTTTTAAAGCGGATGGCGGTACGGCGACGCTGTTTGATTATTTGAGCGCGGATGCGACGGTGGTGTTGCACGGTCAGGTGGAGCAGGCGATACAGCCGTTTTGGGCGGACACGGTGTCGCGCCATCGATTTTTGAGTGCGGATGCGACGTTGCCGATTTTGCCACCTGAGGAGTTGTTTTTATCCGATGCGGCGTTTTTTGAATGTGTGAATCAACTGCCGCAGCTCGCTTTGCGCAACTCTGGTGAGCAGCAAGCGGCGCGTCTGAGCTTGCGCGCGCAAACCGCAGAGTTGCCCGATGTGCGTGTGCTGCCGAGTCAGAAGTCTGAAAACCCGTACAGCGCCCTGCTTCGATTGACCACGGACAATTCGGCCAAAAACATCTCGACTTTGATTTTGACCGAGAGTCTCGGTCGTCAAACCACGCTGCAAGAGACATTGGAGCGGCATGGTTTTAAACTGACGCCGATTGAGCATTGGTCGAGCGCGACACTTGAGCCGAAAACCTACATCAGCCACGCGCCGATTGAGCACGGTTTCGCATTGGACCATCTCGCCATCGTGACCGAAACGGAGCTGTACGCGCAGAGCAATGAGCAGAGGGCGCGCCGCCGCCGTGGCGATAAAACCAGCAATGTGGACATGATGATTGCATCCCTCTCTGAGCTGCACGAGGGCGATCCTGTGGTGCATCAGGAGCATGGCATTGGTCGGTATCAGGGTTTGATTAACATGGATTTGGGCGATGGCGAAAACGAGTTTTTGCATCTGGTGTATGCCAACAACACCGCGCTGTATGTGCCCGTCTCACAGCTTGCGGTGATTTCGCGTTACTCAGGCAAAGACCCCGAGCATGCGCCGCTGCACACATTGGGCACTGACCGCTGGGGTAAGGTTCGCGCAAAAGCGGCTGAGCAAATCCGCGACACCGCGGCCGAGCTGCTCAATCTATACGCGCGCCGTGCGGTGCGCCAAGGCCATGCATTTGAACTCAACCTCGCCGACTACGAAACCTTTGCCAATGACTTTGGGTTCGAGACCACACCCGACCAAGCGAGCGCCATCGCAGCGGTCACGCATGATTTAATCGCTGCCAAGCCCATGGACCGACTGGTCTGCGGCGATGTGGGCTTTGGTAAAACCGAGGTCGCACTGCGCGCGGCATTCATCGCGGCGATGGGCGGCAAGCAAGTCGCCATCCTCGCACCCACCACGCTGCTGGCCGAACAGCACGCGCAAACATTCTCCGACCGATTCGCCAAATGGCCAGTCAAAATCGCCGAGGTGTCGCGCTTTAACACGGGCAAACAAACCACCGCCGCTCTCGCGGGGCTCGAAAACGGCTCGATTGACATTGTCATCGGCACACACAAACTGCTCTCAGCCGATGTGAAATTCGCGCGACTGGGCTTGGTGATTATTGACGAAGAACATCGATTCGGTGTGCGCCAAAAAGAACAGCTGAAAAACCTGCGTGCCGAAGTCGACATCCTCACGCTCACCGCCACGCCGATTCCGCGCACCATGAGCATGGCCATGGAAGGCGTGCGCGACTTGTCCGTCATCGCCACCGCGCCACAAAAGCGCCTCGCGATTAAAACCTTTGTTCGCCGCGAAGAATCCGCCGTCATGCGCGAAGCGATACTGCGCGAACTCAAACGCGGCGGGCAAGTTTATTTCCTGCACAACGAAGTGTCAACGATTAACAACCGCCGCGAGCAGCTCGAAAAACTCGTGCCCGAAGCCCGCATCGCCCTCGCGCACGGGCAAATGCATGAGCGCGAACTCGAACACGTCATGCGTGATTTTTACCACCAACGCGCCAATGTGTTGCTGTGCACGACGATTATTGAAACAGGCATCGACAACCCGAACGCCAACACCATCATCATGCACCGCGCCGATAAATTCGGCCTCTCGCAACTGCACCCACTGCGCGGTCGCGTCGGGCGCAGCCACCACCAAGCCTACGCCTACTTACTGATTCACCACGAAGACGCGCTGACCTCGCAAGCCAAACGCCGCCTCGACGCGATTTGTCAAATGGAAGAACTCGGTTCAGGATTTTTCCTCGCCATGCACGACATGGAAATCCGTGGCGCAGGCGAAGTGCTCGGCGACAAGCAATCGGGCGACATGCACGAAATCGGTTTCAGCCTCTACAACGACATGCTCAACGCCGCCATCAAAGCGCTGCGCCAAGGCAAACAACCCGACCTCATGCAACCGCTCGGCATCACCACCGACATCAACTTGCACGTCCCCGCCCTACTGCCCACCACCTATTGCCATGACGTCAACGAGCGACTGCAACTCTACAAACGCCTCGCCAGTGTCAGTACGCCGAGTGATTTGAGCGATTTGCAAGAAGAAATCATCGACCGATTCGGCAAACTGCCCGAGCCCGCGCAAGCGCTCATCGAAACCCACCGCCTGCGTCTGCTCGCTTTAGAATTGAGCATCACAAAAATCGACGTGTCCGAAAACCTCGGCCACATTCATTTCGATAAAAACAGCACCGTGGATGGTTTAAAAATCATTCAGCTCATCCAAAAAGACCGCAATGTCCAGCTCAACGGCCAAAACAAACTCAAACTGACCTATAAAATGCCCACGCTGAATGACCGCGTCACGCAGGTTAAGGTATTGCTTCATGGTTTGACTGCTTGACGAATCCTTAATGCAAAAAAAACCAAGCATCACGCTTGGTTTTTTCTCAACGGTGTCAACAACGCCCCCAGTCGATTGTGGTCTATCTCATAAGCCAATGCCAGCAGTTGCCCCAGCTCGCCTTTCGGAAAACCGACGCGGGCGAACCAGCCGAGGTAATGCCCTGGCAAATCGGCGATGAGGCGGCCTTTGTATTTGCCGTAGGGCATGGTTTGCTCGACGAGTTTAAGCAAGAGTTGTGGGTTCATGGCCGTTGCATTCATCGTGGGCACACCGCCTAAACGGATTCGCTACGCAGTTTGTCAATCAGCCGTGCGACGGCTTGGCCTCGGTGGCTGATTTTATTTTTATCCACTTTATCGAGTTGAGCGGCGGTTTTATTTAAAGTCGCCAGATAAAAATGCGGGTCATAGCCGAAGCCGCCCTCGCCCTGTGGCTGGTCAACCACCTCGCCCCACCACTGGCCATCGACGATGATGGGTTGCGGGTCGTTCGGGTGACGCACGAGCACGAGCACGCAATAAAAATACGCGCGTTTATCGGTTTGAGTGGACAGATCGTGAATCAGCTTTTGACTGTTGCGCGCGTCCTTGCTCAATCCATCATCGAGCACATCGGCATAGCGCGCGGACTGCACGCCGGGTGCGCCATTAAGTGCTGGCACGCAAATGCCTGAGTCGTCTGCCAGTGCGGGCAAGCCCGTTAAGCTCGAGGCATGACGCGCTTTGCGCAATGCGTTTTCGACAAAGGTTTGAAAAGGCTCGTCGCATTCAGGGACATTGAGGCTGCCCTGCGAGACGATGTCGATGTTCAACTCCGCCAGCAGGCGTGAGAATTCAGCGAGCTTGCCCGCGTTGTTTGAAGCCAATACCATTTTATTCATGCCCAGTTTCCTTTACTCACGCCCTCTGCTTAAGGTTGTTCTGCCAATCTCAATACTGTGGCGCGTACTCGTCCGTGTACATCGCATTGTCGAATTTGGTGTACTCGCCCACAAATGTCAAATGCACCGTACCAATCGGGCCATTCCGCTGTTTACCGATGATGATTTCAGATTTCCCTTTGAGGCTGGGGTCTTCTTTGTTGTACACCTCATCTCGGTAGACAAACATAATGATGTCGGCATCTTGTTCAATCGCACCTGACTCACGCAAATCGGACATCATGGGGCGTTTGTCTGGGCGTTGTTCGACACTACGATTGAGCTGAGACAGAGCCACCACTGGACACTCGAGCTCACGCGCGAGGGCTTTAAGCGAACGGGAGATTTCTGAAATCTCAGTCGCACGGTTTTCACCCGAACGGCTTGAACTCATGAGCTGTAAATAATCGACCACAATCAAGCCCAAGCCGCCGCATGTGCGCGCCAGACGACGTGCACGTGCGCGCAAATCAAGCGGATTGAGCGCTGGGGTTTCGTCGATGTAGAGTTGCGTGTCGACCATTTTTTCAATCGCCACCGTCAGTCGTTCCCAGTCATCATCGTTGAGCTTACCTGTGCGCAAACGCGTTTGGTTGAGTTTACCGACCGAGCCGAGTATCCGCATGCCGAGTTGCTGTGCGCCCATTTCCATGGAAAAAACCGCGACGGGCAAACCTTCCGTGATGGACACATGTTCTGCAAGGTTCATCGCAAATGAGGTTTTACCCATGGATGGGCGACCCGCGACAATAACCAAGTCGCCCTTTTGCAAGCCCGCCGTCATTCGGTCCAAGTCAAAAAAACCTGTGGACACGCCCGTGACTTCATCTTTTTGATCGCGGTGATACAAATCATTGATTTGATCCACCACGGCTTCAAGAACTTTGGGCAGCTCATGAAACTCTGCCGCACCACGTCGGCCATCTTCTGCGACATTGAGTATCGATTGCTCGGCCAAATCAATAATCGCTTTGGTTTCTTTGCCTTGGGTATTGAAGGCGGATTCGGCAATGTTGTCTGAAGCGGTCACGAGACGGCGCAATAAACCACGGTCTTGGACGATTTCGGCATAACGACGAATGTGTGCAGCGGATGAGACGCTGGTGACGAGTGCGTTGAGATAAGACATGCCACCGATATCGTCCAAACGGCCTTGGTTTTTCAGCGCTTCAAATACCGTGACCACATCCGCTGGGTGGTTTTTTTCAATCAAGTCGGCAATCGTCTGGAAAATCAAACGGTGATCAAATCGATAAAATGCATCCGCGCGCACCACGTCAGAAATTTTGTCCCAAGCCATGTTGTCGAGCATGAGGCCACCCAGCACGGATTGCTCTGCTTCGATGGAGTGCGGTGGTGTGCGCAACTCGGCCATTTCTAAATTGATATCGTGGGGCATTTTTATTTACTCTTTGTTATTTTTCGCAAGCATCTATTTTACGTTTTTTGTCGCCATCGATGTGCAGTAAAGCCTGACTGTTTTGCCAATAGTTGTGCCATAGGCGTCAAAAAGCCAAGGCATTGCCTTGGCTTTTTTTGAACGGTCAGCGATTAAACGGCTGCTGTGACCGACAAAGTAACGTCTGAAGTCACGTCTGTGAACAAAGCCACTTGAATCGCGTATTCGCCAATGGATTTAACCGTGCCATCAACAAATTTAACTTGTTGTTTGGTCACTTCAAAACCTTGAGCAGTCAACGCTTCTGCGATGTCAGCATGAGTGATAGAGCCGAACAAACGACCATCAACACCTGCTTTAGATGACAGGGCGATTTGTGTGCCTGACATTTTTTCAGCAACGGCTTGAGCCGCTGCGAGTTTGTCTGCTTGGGCTTTTTCGAGCTCGGCGCGGCGTGCTTCGAATTCTGCTTGTGCAGAGGCAGTCGCACGACGTGCTTTGCCTTGTGGAATCAAGAAGTTACGTGCGTAACCGTCTTTGACTTTAACCACGTCGCCGAGTTGGCCGACGTTCAATACTTTTTCTAATAAAATGATTTGCATTTTGTATCCTTTTCTATTCAATTCACCAATATTCTGATGAGACTGAGAATTGATTAGTGGTTGTCAGAGTAAGGCAAGAACGCCAAGAAACGAGCGCGTTTGATGCAGCTGTTCAATTGACGTTGATAAAGAGCGCGTGTACCTGTCAAACGTGCTGGGATGATTTTACCGTTTTCTTGGATAAAGTCTTTGAGCGTGTCGACGTCTTTGTAGTCGATTTGATCAACCTTGGCCATGGTGAAACGGCAAACGCGTTTGCGTTTGAACAGTGGGTTTTGTGCTGGGCGGCGTTCGCGGCCTTTGTTACGTGGAGCTGGCATTGCAGTTTCCTTTAAGTTAAATGGCGATGTCAAACATCTGCCGAAATACTAATACTGTTAATGTGAGTCAGGTGCAGTCTTAATTTAACGCTTTTCAGACTTTTTCGATTGAGAAAGCCTTGAATCCGATAGTACTGGCCGACATTTGCTTTTTCTAATCCTGCTGCGGCATCACCAAGGGCGATGACAGCAAGCTCGAACTGGGCTTGACGGGGTTCGTGGTGTTCTGTCTGTGGGGCATCGAATGCCACCACGGCTTCCATCACGGGCACGCCTGCAAGTGTTTTGCGGGGCGCACTTTTATCAAGCAAACAAACATCAAAAGTACAGCGATTGGTTAAATGATCAGACACGTGTCTCTGATATCAGATGTGTCAGTTATACAGCGGCCGCTGGTGCGGGGGCTGGTTTACGTGACTCTTCTTTTTCAGCTGCTTTGAGCATGATAGAAGGACCGACTTCGGCTTTGTCCATCTTGACTGTCAAGTGGCGCAAAATCGCGTCGTTGTAGCGGAAATTGTGCTCGAGCTCGTCCAAAGTCGCTTGGCTGATTTCGATGTTCCAGCACAGATAGTGTGCTTTCACGAGTTTTTGGATGGGGTAAGCCAATTGGCGACGGCCCCAGTCTTCCATGCGGTGGATTTTACCTTCAGCCGCTTCAATTTGTGATTTGTAACGCTCAACCATTGCAGGCACTTGCTCGCTTTGGTCCGGGTGTACAATCAATACGATTTCGTAATGACGCATAACAACTCCTTGTGGATAAGCCGCCTCGCGCGTCTAGTGCGG
>CALMCK010000065.1 GCA_937862845.1 uncultured Burkholderiaceae bacterium
GGATTTCCATGCAAGTCTCTGACATTCGCTCTCAATTTTTAGAATTCTTTGAACAAAAAGGCCACACCATCGTGCGCTCATCATCGCTCGTACCGGGCAATGACCCCACGCTGATGTTTGTCAACTCAGGCATGGTGCAGTTTAAAGACGTTTTTCTCGGCACAGACAAGCGCCCGTACACGCGCGCCACATCCGTGCAAGCCTGCTTGCGCGCGGGTGGCAAACACAACGATTTGGAAAACGTCGGCTACACCGCACGCCACCACACGTTTTTTGAGATGCTTGGCAACTGGAGTTTCGGCGATTACTTCAAACGCGAATCGCTCAACTGGGCGTGGGAGCTATTGACCCAAGTCTACAAACTGCCCGCCGACAAACTCTACGCCACCGTCTACATGGAAGACGACGAAGCCTACGGCATTTGGGAAGAGATTTTCATGGGCGCAGGTTTTAGCAAAGAACGCATCGTTAGCGAAAGCCGCATCATCCGCATCGGCGACAACAAAGGCGCACGCTACATGTCGGACAACTTCTGGATGATGGCCGACACAGGACCGTGCGGGCCATGCTCCGAGATTTTTTACGACCACGGCGAGCACATCGCTGGCGGATTACCGGGCACACCAGAGGAAGACGGCGACCGCTACATCGAGATTTGGAACAACGTTTTCATGCAGTTCGACATGCAAGCCGACGGCTCAGTCAAACCACTGCCCGCGCCCTGCGTGGACACAGGCATGGGTTTGGAGCGCCTCGCCGCCATCCTCCAACACGTCCACAGCAATTACGAAATCGATTTGTTCGTCAACTTGGTCAAAGCCGCCTCGCGCGAGACAGGCTGCACCGATTTAAAGAACCCATCGCTCAACGTCATCGCAGACCACATTCGCGCCTGCTCATTCCTCATCGTTGACGGCGTGATTCCGAGCAACGAAGGTCGTGGCTACGTCCTGCGCCGCATCATCCGCCGCGCCATCCGCCACGGCTACAAGCTCGGCTGCCGCACACCGTTTTTCTCCAAACTCGTTAAAGATTTGGTCAAAGAAATGGGCGTCGCCTACCCTGATTTGGCCGCGAAAGAAAAGCTCGTCACGGCAGCGCTGTTCACCGAAGAAGAACGTTTCTTCGAGACGATTGCCAACGGCATGGAGATTCTCGACACCGAGCTCGCGGCTTTACCCGCAGCGGGTACGCTGTCGGGCGAGCTTGCATTTAAACTGCACGACACCTTCGGCTTCCCGCTCGATTTAACCGCCGATGTCTGCCGCGAGCGTGGTTTCAGTGTGGACGAAGACGGCTTTGACACCGCCATGACCGCCCAAAAAGACGCATCCCGCGCCGCAGGTAAATTCAAAATGAACGCCTCGATTAGCTATGACGGCGCGAAGACAGATTTCACAGGCTATGACGCCACACGCTTACAGCAAACCAGCGTGCTCGCACTCTATCTCGACGGCGTCGCAGTCGATGCTTTGAGCCAAGGCCAAGACGGCATTGTGGTGCTCTCGCAGACACCGTTTTACGCCGAATCAGGCGGCCAAGTCGGCGACCAAGGCCTGCTCACACACGCCAACGCATCCGCACGCGTCACCGACACCACCAAAGTATTGCCCGACGTGTTTGGCCACCATGTTCACATGGATGGCGGCACACTCAAAGTCGGCGAGCATGTCGCCGCCACCGTCTACGCCGAAACCCGCGCCGCCACCGTGCGCAACCACTCCGCCACACATTTATTGCACAGCGCACTGCGCCATGTATTGGGCGAACACGTTCAGCAAAAAGGCTCACTCGTTGATGCCGACAAAACCCGCTTTGACTTCGCACACAACGCCCCCGTCAGCAGCGACGAGCTCGTGCAAATCGAATACTGGGTCAACGCACAAGTGCTCAACAACAGCGCCACACAAGCGCAAGTCATGGCATTTGACGACGCACGCGACACCGGCGCGATGATGCTGTTTGGCGAAAAATACGGCGAAACCGTGCGCGTCCTCAGCATCGGCGAATCCACCGAGCTCTGCGGTGGCACACACGTCCACGCCACAGGCGACATCGGCTTATTTAAAATCACCAGCGAGAGCGGCGTCGCCGCAGGCGTGCGCCGCATCGAAGCCGTCACAGGCCTCAACGCCATGCGCCACACCCAAGCCCAATCCGCACAAATCGCACAAGCCGCCGCCGCACTGCGCGCCGCACCCGCAGAGCTCGTCGAACGCATCACGCAAACGCAAAGCGAAATCAAAACCCTCGAAAAAGAACTGCAAACCGCCAACGCCCAACTCGCCGCAGCCAAAGGCGGCGACCTCGCCGCCAACGCGATTGATATCAACGGCGCAAAACTCCTCGTCGCCACATTGGACAACGCCGACATCGACATGCTGCGCAACACCATGGACTCATTGAAAGACAAACTCGGCAGCGCCGTCATCGTCCTCGCCAGCACGCAAGGCACAGATAAAATTACTTTACTCGCAGGCGTCACCAAAGATTTAATTGGCAAAATCAAAGCAGGCGAGCTCGTCAACCACGTCGCCACCCAAGTCGGCGGCAAAGGCGGCGGACGGCCAGACTTGGCGCAAGCAGGTGGCACGGATGTTGCGGCATTGGCTGGCGCGATGGCGAGTGTGGCTGGGTTTGTGGTGGCGAAGGTTTGATGCTGCGAATGACTCATGCAAACTGATTGGAATAAAGGAGAGAACTATGAAATGGTCTGACGTACTCGACATCGCGATCGAGCTGTATGAAACCCATCCCGACGTGGATCCGACGACGGTGCGGTTCACGGATTTGCACAATTGGGTGGTGGATTTGCCTGATTTTGATGATGATCATGCGCGGGGTGGTGAGAAGGTTTTGGAGGCGATTCAGGCGGCTTGGATGGATGAGGCGCGTTGAGTGTTTTGATTTTTATTGGGTGTGCTTGAGTTGAGCGCACCCTTCATTTTTGGTGGGCTGATATGGCGGATACAACTTTTCTTTGGCATGACTACGAGACTTTCGGTAAAAATACGCGCAGTGCGCGCCCTGCGCAGTTTGCGGGTATTCGCACGGATTTGGATTTGAATGAAATCGGTGCGCCGATAGAGGTTTTTTGTCGGCCTGCGCCTGATTTTTTGCCTGAGCCTGAGGCGTGTCTCATCACGGGGATTACGCCGCAGGTGTGTTTGGATAAGGGCGTTGCCGAATGCGAGTTCGCGGCGCAGATTGAGCGCGCGTTGGCGCAGCCAAACACGATTGGCGTGGGGTATAACACGATTCGCTATGACGATGAAATCACGCGGTTTATGTTTTGGCGCAATCTGATTGAGCCGTATGCGCGTGAGTGGCAGAACGGTTGCGGGCGTTGGGACTTGATTGATTTGGCGCGTGTGACGCATGCGCTGCGGCCCGAAGGGATTGTCTGGCCTAAAAATGCCGATGGCAACACGAGCTTTAAGCTCACTGATTTAACCGAGGCAAATGGCATCACACATGAGTCGGCGCATGATGCGGTCTCGGACGTGCGGGCGACGATTGCGTTGGCACGATTGATTAAAGAGCGTCAACCGAAGTTGTTTGAGTTTTATTTTAAACTGCGCTCAAAGCATGCAGTGTCCGATGAAATCGGTTTGCATCTGTCTGAGCCGAAACCCTTTTTGCATCTGTCGTCGATGTACCCAGCGGCGCGTGGCCACCTCGCGCTGGTTTATCCGCTCGGTGCGCATCCGTCTAATGCGAATGAGGTGATTGTCTGGGATTGCTCGGCTGACCCGTCGGTGTTGTTTGGCTTAGATGCGGCGACGGTACGCGAGCGGATGTTTACCCGTGCGGATGCGTTGCCCGATGGCGTGGCGCGGCTGCCGATTAAAACCATTCATTTGAATAAATCACCCGTGGTGATTGGCAACCTAAAAGTGCTCAATGCCGAGGCGGCGACGCGCTGTGGTCTGGATTTAAATGCTGCGCTGGCGAATGCGCAGACGCTGGCGCAATACCGTGGGGCAAATGATTTAACCGCGTTGTGGCGCGAGGTGTTTCAGCGCACGTTTGATGAGGCCGCGGATGTCGATGAGGCGCTGTACAGCGGTTTTGTCGGCAATGGTGACCGTCGATTGCTCAATCAGCTCAAAGCGATGAAGCCGACTGAGCTGGCGAATGCGCGGACAAGCTTTGTCGATGATCGGCTCGAGGAGTTGGTGTTTCGCTATCGCGCGCGCAATTTCCCTGAGTCTTTATCGGCGGATGAGCAGTCAATATGGGCGGCACATTGCGTGGAAAAATTGAACAATGGCACCGCGTCGAGCTTGAGTTTGGATGATTTTTTTGCTCAGCTTGAGCAGTTGTCCGATGGCGCGGATGCGCATGGGGTGGCGGTGATTGAGGCGTTGTATGAATACGCGTATTCGATTGCATCTGATGATGAGTAGCGCTGCTTTTTGGGTGAGCCACTAAAAAACACCGAGCATTTTGCTCGGTGTTTTTTATGTCAGTGCTTCCAGATCGGCCTGCAAGCCGAGCCACTCTTCTTCGAGTGGTGCTATGTGCGCGGTGAGCTCTGCGCTCCTCGCGTTGGCGACGTCTAAATCTTCTTTTTTGTCCATGCCGTATGCGTCTTCGGAGACGAGCCAGAGCAGGAGGGCGTCGAGTTCGCTTTGCATGGCGGACATTTGCTTTTCGATTTTAGCGATTTTTTGTTTGAGGTTTTTTTGCTCAAACTCTAAAGTGGCTTTGCCTTTTTTGGGGGCTTCAGGGGCGATGGGTTCGATGACTTTGTCGGCAGCTTTGTTCTTTTTGCTGTTTTTCACCGAGCCACCTGCGTGGTTGGCTTGTTTTTGCAGTTGCCAGCTTTTGGCACACCATGCGCGGTAGTCGTCAAGGTCGCCGTCGAATTCACTGACGTTGCCATCGGCGACCAGCCAAAATTGATCGACACAGTTGGCGAGCAAACTGCGGTCATGCGAGACGACAATCAGTGCGCCGTCGAATTGTTGCAAAGCCATGACCAGAGCGTGGCGCATGTCGAGGTCCAAGTGATTGGTTGGCTCGTCAAGCAGCAGTAAATGCGGTTGTTTCCAAATCAGCAGCGCCAACGCGAGGCGGGCTTTTTCGCCGCCTGAGAAGTTTTCGATGGATTCATTGACGCGATCGCCTGCGAAATTAAACCCGCCGAGATAACCGCGCAGTTTTTGATAGTTTTCGGTGGGTGCGAGTTGAATCATGTGCCACAGCGGTGATTCGGTTTCTCTTAATGTGTCCAGATGCTGTTGCGAGAAGTAGCCGATGCGCAGGTTGGGCGCGTTGATGATTTCGCCTGTGAGCGGCGTGAGTTCTTGTGCGAGGGCTTTAATCAGTGTGGATTTGCCTGCGCCATTCATGCCGAGCAGGCCGATGCGGTCTTGGCTCTGAATGGTGAAGGCGATGTTTTCCAAAAGCGCTGTGCTGCCGTAACCCAAGTCAATTTTTTCGGCCTGCATTTGCGGATTGGGCAAATCGGGCAGGGCGGCGAATTCAAAGCTGAATGAAGAGTCGGCGTGCGCGGGCGCGGAGAGCTGAAGTTTATCGAGCGCTTTGATGCGGCTCTGCGCTTGGCGGGCTTTGGTGGCCTGTGCGCGGAAGCGGTCGATGTAGCTTTGCAAATGCGCGGCTTTGCGTTGTTGTTGTTCGTACAGTGCGCTTTGCACCAACAGTCGTTCGGCGCGTGTGCGCTCGTATTGGCTGTAGTTGCCTTTGTATGTTGTCAGGGTTTGTGACGCGACTTCAATCGTGTGCGTGCACAAGGCATCGAGAAAGTCTCGGTCGTGCGAGATGATGAACAGTGTCGCGGGATGTGATTTTAGATAATCTTCTAACCACAGCACGGTGTCCAAATCCAAGTGATTGGTCGGCTCGTCGAGCAGCAATAAATCCGAGCGGCACATCAGTGCGCGTGCAAGGTTTAGACGCATGCGCCAGCCGCCCGAAAACGATTTGACCGCATTGCTTTGCAATGCCTGCGCAAAGCCCAAACCATTGAGCAGCTGTGCTGCACGCGATGGTGCGGTGTACGCGTCTATCGTGGCCATGTCGGCGTAGACGGTGCCCATGGCCTCGCCGTCGTCGTCTTCGATGGCTTTCTCTAGTTGCAGATTCAACGCCGTCAACTCGGCATCACCCGCGAGCACATAATCGAGTGCGGATTCGTCCGTCTCTGGCATCTCTTGCGCGACGTGTGCAATCGTCCAGTTCGCAGGAATGTACAAATCGCCTTCATCGGCGAGCAGCTCGCCGCGCATCAGCGCAAACAAACTCGATTTGCCCGTGCCATTGCGGC
>CALMCK010000066.1 GCA_937862845.1 uncultured Burkholderiaceae bacterium
GACGGTCCAATACTGCATTGATTTGGTCGAACACGAACGTGAACGCTACCGCAAGGCCATCGTTGCCAATACCATTTGACGACCTTCCATTTTTTGGATTCATTTGGATTCATATGGCCGTAAAAAATCCTGCACACAGTGCAGGATTTTTTACTCATACGTTCTGAATCAAGCCAACCAAAATCACTCAGCATCGTCCTCAGCCATCTCGGCTTTATCCGCCTTGGCAGCTTTCGCTTCTTTGACTTCCTTCGCAGGTGTCGGCAACACACGCGCCACAGCCCGCGTTTTCACACCGAGCTTGTCTCGCACCAAGTTTTCGATTTCCACGGCCATCGCTGGATTTTGACGTAAGTACTCACGCACATTGTCACGGCCTTGGCCAATGCGGTCTTTGCCATAGCTGTACCATGCACCCGCTTTATCGATGACTTTCGCCTCAACGGCCATGTCAATGATTTCGCCTTCGCGTGAAATACCTTCGCCATAAATAATGTCAAAAATCACTTCTTTGAACGGCGGCGCCACTTTGTTTTTCACCACTTTCACACGCGTTTCATTGCCGATGATTTCATCACCTTTTTTCAACGCGCCAATCCGACGAATGTCCATGCGCACTGAAGAATAAAATTTCAACGCATTGCCACCCGTCGTGGTTTCTGGCGAGCCAAACATCACACCGATTTTCATGCGAATCTGATTGATGAACACCACCGTGCAATTGCTGCGGTTAATCGATGCCGTCAACTTGCGCAACGCCTGACTCATCAGTCGTGCCTGCAAACCTGGCAACGAGTCACCCATGTCGCCCTCAATCTCAGCGCGTGGTACCAATGCCGCCACAGAGTCGATCACGATGAGGTCAATCGAGCCAGAACGCACCAACGCATCGACGATTTCGAGTGCTTGCTCGCCAGTGTCTGGTTGAGAGATCAAAAGCTCTGACAGATTCACACCCAGTTTTTCAGCATAACCCACATCCAATGCATGCTCAGCATCAACGAAGGCACAAGTACCACCGATTTTTTGCATTTCTGCCACCACATGCAAGGTCAACGTGGTTTTACCCGACGACTCAGGGCCATAAATCTCAATCACACGACCGCGTGGCAAACCACCCACACCCAAAGCCACATCCAAGCCCAACGAGCCTGTTGAAACGACCTGAACATCTGGCTTCTCAGACGAGTCGCCCAAACGCATGATAGAGCCTTTGCCAAACTGCTTTTCAATCTGTGCCAATGCAGCGGCAAGCGCTTTGGCTTTTTCCTCGCCCATCACCTGTTGTACTGCGGGTTTTTTATTCTCGTTGCGTGCCATTTTGACGTCCTTTTTCGATGAGTTTACGTGCTTTTTTACTTTGCTATAAAGCATAGTACTCTATCATAAAACCATGTAATAAACCCTGCCTCAATTGCTATTTAGGCAGGGTTTATTTTCAACTCACATGCTTTTCTTCTTTCGAGAGCGCTCTTCCTTGCTGAGCGCACCATCGTGATTGGCATCAAGCTTTACCAAACGCTTATCCACATTCTTGGTCACGTGTGCCTTGTATTCATCCCAAGTGATGACGCCGTCTTTGTTCATGTCCGCAGCTTTAGCGACAGTTAGTTTTTTGCCCGCAATCTCATCCATGGTCACACGGCCATCGCCATTGGCATCGGCTTTTTTAAATGTTTTCTCCGCTTTGTCATAAGTCGCTGCCAACATCTCCTCACGACTGAACGAACCATCTTTATTTGTGTCTGTGGCCTTCGCAAATGCACCAAAACCAACCGAAACACCGAGCACTACCGTAAGCATTTTAATCATTGTTTTCATACAAAGCTTCCTTTATAAAGTTAACTGTCAGATCACACACACTCATTCAAAGGCAACCCTCAATTAGGCATGCAACGAAATGAGTGTAACAATAAGATATCCACTCCACAAGTTTTTTTTGTTGATTTAACAAATTAAATAAAGGCACTGTATTATTTGCTCAATGAGGCCATTCAC
>CALMCK010000067.1 GCA_937862845.1 uncultured Burkholderiaceae bacterium
GCTGATCGCCTGCCGCCCATCCGACCCCTGGCTGACCGAAGGCGCCGTCGCCGCACCCACAGCGGGACTGCACTTTGACGAAGCCCTGCTCGAACACATCAAAGACAAAGGCGTACAACTCGCCTACCTCACATTGCATGTCGGCGCAGGGACATTTCTGCCCGTCGCCAGCACAGATTTAGATCAACACATCATGCACCAAGAGTGGTTTGAAATCAGCACAGAAACCGCCCAGCAAATCAACCACGCACGCCAAACAGGCCAACGCATCATCGCCGTCGGCACCACCAGCCTGCGCGCACTCGAGTCCGCCCACGCACAGCAAAACCCGACACACACCGCGGACTGGACACTCCAAGCAACGGCAGCCGAGACACGCTTGTTCATCCGCCCGCCTTATCGATTCGGCATCGTCGACGCACTCATCACCAACTTTCACCTGCCGCAATCCACCCTGCTCATGCTCGTCTCAGCATTCAGCGGCACACAAACCATGCGCGACGCATACAACCACGCGATTGAACACGGCTATCGATTCTACAGCTACGGCGACGCCATGCTTTTAGAGCGCTCGAACGAAACGCCAGCGCCCGCTTGATGTTAAAAACCACCTGACGCACATCAAGCGGTTTTAAATTCTGATGTCTGCGATGCCTCATCTGCAAAGCATGAACAAGTTCAGTGCAAAAATTCAAATCGGCTCAAGAAAAGTGTTAGTATGTGCGGGGCATGGACTTGAGATTTCCTCATCAATAAGCCGCAGATTCTGGCGTCAAGCTTTTAAGAACTCAAGCCCACAGCAGCACAAAATAGCCATTTGAGGCACAAACGAAGGTCTTGACCATCGACGGCACTCAAATTTTAATTTAAATAAAACAGGACACACGGCGAAATGGAAACAGCTTATCAGTCATTTACGCCGCATATCCTACGTTAGGCAGCGCAGGATGATCAAAGAGCCCCTCTATCGCCGCGTGAATACCAAGGCCCGTGGAGTGCACCACAACTTTGGTGGAGACTATCGACACCAGAGAAACACAAAACCCCAGGCACGTTCGGAAGACGTTCGTAGTTCTATGCATAGCAAGGTGCGTCGCGGTCTTGACTACACGCCGCTATTCCGCTTTCTCTTGTCAAAGGTCGGCGCACCGTGGCGTGAGGTTCATGCGGAAGCAGTCGCCCGACTTGACAGGTCCGATCCGATCTTCTGGTTGGTTGCTGCGCCCGGACAGGAAAGGCAAGACTACGTTCGAGTAGGTGAGTCATCGTACTTCAGTGGTCTGTACCTCGACGAAGCCGGTTTACTGCAACTGGTTAATCCAGACATCGGCCCGTCAAGCTTATATCCGCTATGCGGCTGCTGCACTCACACGTTCAATGGCGTGAGGTTCACCAGGCAGTTTGGTGATGCTCCTATCACGCCGTCTTAACAGCGGCCTGCAAGTGCTGCCTAGCCCCTCGCTGAAACTGACCCGCTACGGCAGGCGCTGTAAGCCTGGTCCACGGGCAGCTTAACTCGAATGTTATAATAAAACATTACACGCCGAACAGTCGCTTCCTCACCAAAAACTGCCCGCACCAATAGATTTGACTGACCAATGGTTTTAAAAATCGTGCAAACGCGTATAATCATGCCTTTGTCACATTCTTAAAGTCTTTCATGAGCTTATCTTTCAAACTTCACAAAACCAGCGGCAAGGCCCGTCGCGGCACGATTGAGCTGAACCACGGCGTGGTGGAAACGCCGATTTTCATGCCGGTCGGCACCTACGGCGCGGTCAAGGGCATGAATCCCGATATGCTCGGCGAGATCAATGCGCAAATCATCCTTGGCAATACCTTTCATCTGTGGCTGCGCCCAGGCACGGACATCATTGACGTGCACGGCGGTTTGCACCAGTTTATGAATTGGGACAAGCCGATTTTGACCGACTCGGGTGGTTTTCAGGTGTTTTCTTTGGGCGACATGCGCAAAATCTCTGAGGAAGGCGTGTTGTTTCGCTCACCTGTGAACGGCGATAAGTTGTTTCTCACGCCTGAAATCTCGATGCAAATCCAAACCTCGCTCAACAGCGACATCGTAATGCAGTTTGACGAATGCACGCCGTATCCAGCGGATGAGAAAACCGCGCGTGAGTCGATGGAGCTGTCGCAGCGCTGGGCAAAGCGCTCGCTCGATGAGTTTAACCGTCTGGAGAATCCCAATGCGCTGTTTGGCATTGTCCAAGGCGGCATGCACACGCATCTGCGCGATGAGTCTTTGGCGGTGCTCAATGAACTTGATTTTCATGGCACAGCGATTGGTGGTTTGTCGGTCGGCGAGCCGAAAGAAGAATTCCACCGAATTTTAGAGTACATTGGCGACCAATTGCCCGCTGATAAGCCGCGTTACCTCATGGGCGTCGGCACGCCAGAGGATTTGGTGTTTGGCGTGTCGCAGGGCATTGACATGTTTGACTGCGTGATGCCCACGCGCAATGCGCGCAATGGCTGGTTGTTCACGCGCTTTGGTGATGTCAAAATCAAAAACGCGCGCTACAAAGCCGACCTTGCACCCGTCGATGAGTCGTGCACCTGCTACACCTGCCGCAACTTCTCGCGCTCGTATCTGCACCATTTGCATAAGATGAACGAAATCCTCGGCGCGCAGCTCAACACCATCCACAACCTGCATTATTACCTGCAACTCATGCAGGAGTTGCGCGATGGCATTGACGCGGATGCATTTGATGCGACCGTCGCCGAGTTTCACCGCAATCGCGCCCGTGGCATCGCGTAAACCCTGAAAACAGTGGTATAATTGCCGCTTGTTTAAAATCTGATTAATCTTATTTGGAGTCAACCATGTTTTTCATTTCTGACGCAGTCGCACAAACCACTGAAGCCGCAGGCGTAAGCAGCACACTCATGAACATCCTTCCGATTGTTTTGATGTTCGTGTTGTTGTATTTCATGATGATTCGCCCGCAGCAAAAAAAGGCCAAAGAAGCCCGCGCCATGCTCGCCGCACTCAAAAAAGGCGATGAAGTCGCCACCATCGGCGGACTGCTCGGTAAAATCGTCCACATCGATGACAACTACATTACCCTCTCTGTTGCCAAAGGCCTCAACACACCAGTTGAAGTGGTTTTCCAGCGCGGCGCCGTACAAAACGTTTTGCCCACAGGCTCTTTGAAGTAAATATTTGCAGGCTTGAACCATGACGCACCCCTCAAGCCCACGCAAAAAAACGCACACCGACATATGGTGTGCGTTCGCGTTTTTCGATGATGCTTCTGGCATCGCTGATTTTTGTTCCACCCACAAAACACACTCACATTTATAAGGTGTTGGCATGAACCGTTACCCGTTTTGGAAATACTTAATTATGATTGTGGTCACAGCACTCGGTTTGCTGTTTGCCTCACCCAATTTATTCGGCGAAGGCCCTGCTTTGCAGATTTCGTCTGCAAAAACCACCGTCAAAGTCACGCAAGAGCTGCAAGCCAAAATCACCGACACGCTCAAAGCGCAGAACATCGAAGTCGATGGTGTGTACTTCACCGAAGCGAATAACAACGGCTCATTCCGCTTGCGCTTCAAAGACACTGACGCACAAGGCAACGCCCAAAAAGCGCTGACCGCTGCGCTCAACCCAGCGAACGCATCCAACTACATCGTCGCACAAAGCTTGATGAGCAAGTCACCTGACATCTTAACCAGCTTGGGCGCGAAGCCCGCCGCACTGGGTTTGGATTTGCGTGGTGGCGTGCATTTCCTCTTGCAAGTCGATCTCAACAGCGCTGTTCAAAAACGCCTCGACAGCCTGCAAAATGATTTCATCAATCTGCTGTCAGACAAAAAAATCGCGTCCACAGCCATGGCGAAAAACGGCGAGAAAATCGACATCACTTTCGCCAGTCCTGAGCTCGCCACCTCTGCACGCGCCGCGATTTTAAGCAGCCGCAATGACTTAGAAGTCATCGCCAACGGCAATGTTTTATCGGCAGGGTTAACGCCCATCGAACTCGAAAAAGCCAAAGTACAAGCCGTCCAACAAAACATCACCACACTGCACAATCGGGTGAATGCGCTGGGCGTCGCCGAACCTGTCGTGCAACAACAAGGTCTTGACCGCATCATCGTCGAGCTGCCTGGCATCAGCGACCCGACCATTGCGAAAGACATCATCGGCCGCACCGCCACATTGCAAATCCGCTTGGTTGAAACCAACCCAGCGGCTTTTGACAAAGACACATTCCCCTCCAAAGATGGTGGCACAGTCAATCTGAAAAAACGCGTGCTCATCACAGGCGATGCGATTATTAACGCCTCATCAGAGCGTGACAAAAACGGTCAGCCCAATGTCTCAGTTCAGCTCAATGACGCAGGCGGTAAAGTCATGCGCGACACCACGCG
>CALMCK010000068.1 GCA_937862845.1 uncultured Burkholderiaceae bacterium
ACTCAACAACACAGAGCATTTTAACGCCTAACACGAACGGATGCACTTTAAATTATGTCATTTTGCTGCATTTTGATACAATAGATCACCCAATCAGCGGTCAATCAATCAGAAAGCCACCATGAACACGCGCAACATCGTCATCGTCTCCGACGGCACTGGCATCACCGCCGAAAACTTCGCCCACTCACTGCTCGCGCAGTTCGATATTAAAATCAAAGACCACCGCGTGCCGTTTATCGACTCGGTCGAAAAAGCCCACGCAGCGGTGCAAAAAATCAAAGACATCGCCGCAAACTCCACCGAACGGCCGATTGTGTTCACCACATTGGTCAACAGTGAAATCAACGCTGCGGTGCACGGCTGCACAGAAGGCTATTTTATTGATTTATTCACGATTTTCGTCTCGCCGCTCGAAGCCGAGCTGGGCATGAAATCGAACCACACCAGCAACCGCTTGTACCACAACGCCGACTCGATGGCCTACCGCAACCGCATTGAAGCGATTAACTTCTCACTCGCTCACGACGATGGCCAAACCAACAAAAACCTCAATGAGGCCGATGTGATTTTGGTCGGCGTCTCGCGCTGCGGCAAAACCCCGACCAGCCTGTACCTTGCCATGCAACACGGTATTAAAGCGGCGAACTGCCCGCTCATCCCTGAAGATTTCGAGCGCAATTCATTGCCGAGTCTGCTCGATGGTCATCGTCACAAATTATTTGGCCTGTCGATTGAGCCTCAACGCCTCTCCGAAATCCGCAACGAGCGCCGCCCTGGCAGCAAATACGCCTCCATCGAAAACTGCCGCTACGAGGTCAACGAAGTTGAGCGCATGATGAAACGCCACAACATCCCGTCATCATCGTCCACCCACAAATCGATTGAAGAAATCGCGACCACGATTTTGCAAGAAATTAAAATCGACCACTAATCCATCACCAGTCGTTCACTCAACCAAGCCCGAAATAAACCAAACAACGTCTTTATGAAAATCACACTCCAGCATCCCCGCGCACTCACCGACGCACTCGTGCAGTCACTTACCGAAAACCTCGCGGGCGAACGCGTGCGCATCAACGCACAATGTGTGCAGCTGAAAAAAACCGTGTTTGACCCAAAACGACAGCACGAGCTCAGCGAGCAAGCCCAAGCAGCGGGCATTGACATCGCATTTAGCGAGCGCTCGCTGATGTGGGCAGACTTTCAACTGCTCGCCATGGACATGGACTCGACCCTCATCAACATCGAGTGCATTGACGAAATCGCGGGCATGTGTGGCAAAAAAACCGAAGTCGCTGCCATCACAGAGGCGGCGATGCGTGGCGAAATCACCGATTTTAATGAATCACTGCGCCGTCGCCTCGCGATTTTCGCAGGCGCGGATGCCAGCGTATTGCAAAAAGTCCTTAACGAGAGTCTGCAACTCAACCCCGGTGCCGAACAACTCATATCCGCCGCACATGCGCACGGCGTTCAGACGCTGCTGGTTTCGGGCGGCTTCACGTTTTTTGCCGATGCGGTACAAAAGCGCCTTAACCTGACCCACGCGCACGCGAACGAACTCGAGATCATCGATGGCAAAATCACAGGCAATGTCATCGGTGAAATCGTCAGCGGTGACGTGAAGGCCGCCCTCGTACAAAAATACTGCGACGCGCTCAACGTCCCAACCAGCGCCGCCATCTGTATGGGCGACGGCGCAAACGATTTGCCGATGATGGCCATAGGCGGCTTATCCGTGGCTTATCACGCCAAACCTCGAGTACAGGCACATGCCACGATTGCCCTAAACCACATGGGCTTGGACGGTCTGGCCAATGTATTGGCACACCCATAAACCCAATCAGACAATTCAGATATACTGTCACCATTCCGCTTGAAATCGTGTCAACCAAACCCATTTTAGGTTTGTTATGGATGCGGCTTTAAACCTTTCATTTTTTTACAATGCTATTCAAACCTTTAAGGATTCACCATGCGCAAACTCCTCGCGATTCTCGCAGCAACGGCCACACTCACATTGAGCGGCTGCGGTTACAACACCATGCAGACACAAGACGAAGATGTCAAAGGCAAGTGGGCAGAAGTATTGAACCAATACCAACGCCAAGCCGACCTCATCAATAATTTAGTTAAAACAGTCGAAGGCGAAACCGACTTTGAAAAAAGCACCCTCGAAGCAGTGGTCAATGCCCGCGCGTCCGCCACAGGCATCAATGCCACCCCTGAGTTGATTAATGATCCAGCCGCATTTGCCAAATTCAACGCCGCTCAAAGCCAAATGCAAAGCTCGCTCTCACGTCTGCTCGTGGTCGCTGAGAACTACCCAAACCTCAAAGCCAACCAAGCATTTAGCGACCTGCGTGTCGAAGTGTCGGGTTCACAAAACCGCATCGCCATCGCCCGAAAAAAATACATCGACGCAGTGCAAACCTACAACACGACTTTGCGCACATTCCCCAACAGCTTGACCGCCAAAGTCATGGGCTATGATGTCAAACCGAGCTTCACCGTCGACAACGAAGCTGACATCGCAAAACCGCCGACCATTGAGTTCAAAAAACAATAAACACAATCAATTAAAGGGGATGCGGGTCATCCCCTTTTTCACCTAGCCGCTCTTAAACCCCACCGCATTGGATTGCAGATGAATCGTTTCAGCCATCGCAGCAGCACTCATTTGATACAGCAACTATTGGGCACACTTTTGTTTGCTTGCATGCTGCTGCTCACGCCGCTCACGCACGCGCAGGAGCTGCAAGCCATTCCGCCGCTCACATCATTGGTGGTTGACCAAACCAATACTTTATCGGCAACCGAGCAAGCCGCTTTGGATGCGAAGCTCAAGGCGTTTGAAACGACCAAGGGCAGTCAAATCGCGGTGCTCATGGTGGACACGACGGCACCTGAAGACATCTTTAGCTACGCGCAGCGGGCGGCAGAGACTTATAAAATCGGCCGTGCCAATGTCGGTGATGGTGTGCTGGTGGTCGTGGCAAAGAATGACCGGAAAATGTGGATTTACACCATGCGCGCCCTCGAAGGCGCGATTCCTGATTTGATGGCCAAACGAATTATTGATGAACAAATGAAGCCGGCATTTGCTGCCGGCAATTTTGCTTTGGGCTTGGATGCGGCGACCACTCAGCTGACTAAGTTGATTTCGGGCGAACAGCTGCCTGAGCCGAGCGATAATTGGCAACACGCCAATGACGGTCAAGATTTGGTCTCGACATTGTTGATGCTGACCATGGCCATCAGCTTCATCGGCTCGGGCATTGCCAAAGCGACCAGCCGCTGGTTGGTCGCGCCGATCGCTTCGGCGGCGGCGGGATTTATCGCACTGAACATGGGCGCGGCTTTTTTTGGCGCAGGCTTGGTGGGGTTTGTGGTCTTGCTGGCGATTTTTGTGTTCGGCCATCGCTACGCCCAACTCGCAACCAAACACGGCGCACCTCTGAATCGAGGGCCATCGCGCCGTGGCAGCGATGTGTTTTGGGGCGGTGGTTTTGGCGGCGGCGGTGGTTTTGGCGGCGGCGGTGGTTTCGGTGGTGGTGGAGGCGGCGGTGGTTGGGGCGGCTCTGGTGGTGGCGGTGACGCCGCAGGCGGCGGCGCAGGAGGGAGCTGGTGATGAAATATTTTCCACCTTTAGAACATTCATTTTGGCAACACATCACGCGTCTGCTGCGCCACTGGTTTACTTTCTCATGGCAAACGCGGCGCCTGCTGCCACTCGCAGAACGTGAAGCGCTCGCGGACCACATTGAACAATCCGAAGCGACCCACACGGGCGAGCTGGCGATTGCTTTCGAGACACGTCTGCCTTACGCTTATCTCATGCGCGGTGCCCGTGCGCGCGAGCGCGCGTGGAGTGTGTTTTCAAAAATGCAAGTCTGGGACACTCCCGATGACAACGGCGTGCTGATTTATTTTCTCACTGCCGAGCACCGAATCGAAATCGTCGCCGACCGTGGCATCGCCGCGCGGGTCGAACAAAGTCAATGGAATGCATGGGTACACACGCTGTATGTGGCGCTCCACGATGGCAAGCTGCACGAAGGATTGCACACAGTCATTGAGGAAATCGGGCAAACATTGGCTCAACATTTCCCTCAAAGTGCATCCAGCGAAACCGACAACCGAGCCGTGAATCAGCCACAAATACTCTAAGCACTTTCGTCCACTCAGGAGCCCACATGTCCCGCGCACAATCGATTGCATCTCAGCAACAATTGAATCCCCAACTTCAACTGGCCACCCTCGGCGGTGGTTGTTTTTGGTGCCTCGAAGCAGCGTTTGAGCAAATCAATGGCGTCATCGATGTTGAGTCAGGCTATGCGGGCAGCGACCATCGCCCTGCCAGCTATGAAGCCGTTTGCACGGGTGCGACGGGTTTGGCGGAAGTCGTGCAGGTGCTGTTTGACCCAGCTCTCATCAGCTATGAGAGTATTTTAAATGTGTTTTTCAGCATTCACGATCCGACCACGCTCAACCGTCAAGGCGCGGACAAAGGCACACAATACCGCTCTGTGATTTATAGCCACAGCACAGCACAAGCAGAAATCGCTCGCGCCGTCCTGGGCGAAGTCGCTGCGATTTGGGGCGCGCCGATTGTCACCGAATTAACTGAGGTCAACCACTACAGCCGCGCCGAAGATTATCATCAAGAATACTTTCGCCACCACCCACAACAAGGCTACTGCCAAGCCGTGATTTCACCCAAGTTGGCGAAACTCCGCGCCCAACACAGCTCGTTGCTTAAGTCTCTCAAATAAAAAAGGCGCTGTCACACAGCGCCTTCATCTTGTTATATTCAACAGCTCACGCTGGCAAGCCCGCCGCAAAAACCACCACCACATGCATCGGCTCGCCCGATTTTGAAACCACCTGCGCGGTCGCGCCATGCAGCTCGGCGATTTTTTTCACCATACCCAGTCCCAGTCCCGTGCCTTGATTGCCGTGTTGGTTGCTTGCGCGGACAAACGGCTTAAACAACTCATTGGGCTCAGCGACATTGACCCCTGCGCCGCTGTCCGAGACATGCCATTCGATGGTATTGTGCTTCTCGATGACGCGCACATCGATGGGCGCGGCGCCGTATTTTTCAGCGTTGTCGAGTAAGTTTCTCAACAAGCGTCGCAGCAATGCCGCATCACCCCGAACCATCGCGGCATCGCCGCTGACACGCACGTCGTCATAGTGGCTCGCTTCTTCATGGCTCAAGGCCAATAAATCAACGGCTTGCTCGGTCTCGAGTTTTTCTTGTGCGTCGAGCCGACTGCTGACCAGCACGCTTTCGATCATTTGATTGAGTTCGATTAAATCACGCGTCATGTCCGTTTTGCGTTTTTGCGACGATGGGGTTTGCAGCTCGCCATCGAGCATTTCCAGATTCAAGCGCATGCGCGTGAGCGGCGTGCGCAGCTCGTGCGAGACATTGGCGAGCAGCATTTTTTGCGATGTGATGAGTTGTTCAATCCGTTCTGCGGCGAGGTTAAAACTGCTGGCCAACTCTGCGATTTCATCGTGACCGCGCACCTCGACCCGCTGCTGCACATCGCCTTTGCCCCACTGCGCCACGGTGATGCGCAGGGCTTCCAAGCGCCGCGTCAAACGCGACACCATCGGATAAGCGAGCAAGCCGATAATCAACAACAAGGTGATTAAACCACCGACAAACGCCCAACCAAAATACGAGCCATCGCCCATCGCGCCGTGTTGCATGCTGATGAGCGCGGTGCGGCCATCGGGCAAGTGCAATGCGCCACGATTGTAGTTGCGGTACTTCTGCTCATCGGCCAGCGAGCGACCTTTTTGAGCCAGCACCGCACCATTGGCATCGAGCAATGTCACATCGACATTCAAACCATGCAGCACGCGGCTCAAAGCTTCTTGCTGTTCAGCAGGCGATGCACTGGCGGGTGGCAATACGTTGCGTAAAAACTGCACGCCCATTTTTTCTGGCGCGTTCAACTCGCCATCGCGCTTGTCCAAGCCGCGCCACAGCGCGCCCGTCGCCAAAGCAAAAATAAGCAAACTGCCCAGAACTACGGCATAAATTCGAAA
>CALMCK010000069.1 GCA_937862845.1 uncultured Burkholderiaceae bacterium
CATGTTTTCGCCTTTGTGGACGCGGGTGTTGTAGAGCGACCAGAGTTCGGGGCGTTGCGCTTTGGGGTCCCATTGACCGAAGTCGTCGCGGAAGGAGAAGATGCGTTCTTTGGCGCGGGCTTTTTCTTCGTCGCGGCGGGCGCCGCCGATGCAGGCGTCGAATTGATGCGCTTCGATGGTTTCGAGCAATGTGACGGCTTGTGCGGCGTTGCGGCTGTCGGTGTCGGGGTTTCTTAATCGAACCGTGCCTTTTTTGATGGATTCTTCGACGCTGCCGACGATGAGTTTTTCACCTGTTTTGGCCACGATGTAGTCACGAAATTCGATGACTTCGGGGAAGTTGTGCCCTGTGTCGATGTGGACGAGCGGGAACGGCAGTTTGTTTGGGCGAAATGCTTTGAGCGCGAGGTGGAGGACGACGAGGGAGTCTTTACCGCCTGAAAACAGCAGGGCTGGGCGTTCGCATTCGGCGGCGAGCTCGCGCAGGATGTGGATGGATTCGGATTCGAGCCAGTCGAGGTGGGCGGAGTTGAATTGGTCGTTGAATTGTTGGGTCATTTTGGGTCTTTGCGTTTTATTGGGTGTCGCGTCGTTGTGCGTTGAGTCCGCTATTTTACATCACTGTTTGACGATGGTCGAGGTCTCGCCGATGGTTTCAATCATTTGGCCCGCGGCATTGACGGTGATGTGCAGTCCGCATTCTTTGGAGTCTTGCGATTCCCACCACCAGCGGCCTGCGCGGATGTCCTCGTTGGGCTTAATCGCGCGGGTGCAAGGCTCGCAGCCGATGCTTGGATAACCTTTGTCGTGCAGCGGGTTGTAGGGGACTTGGTGTTCGGTGATGTATTGCTTGACGTCATCGAAGGTCCAGTCGGCGATGGGGTTGAATTTCTCTAACCCGTTGCCTGCGTCGAATTCTTGGGTTTGCAGGGTGGTGCGGGTGACCGATTGCTCGCTGCGTTGGCCGGTGAGCCATGCTTTTTGGCCGTTCAATGCGCGTTGCAATGGTTTGACTTTACGGATGTGGCAGCAGGCTTTGCGCAGCTCGACCGATTCGTAAAAGGCGTGTTTGCCGTTTTTATCAATGTAGTTTTGCACGTCGGCATCGTCGGGCGTGTATTCGGTGACGGTTAAACCGTAGTGCGTTTTAATCACGCTGACCATGTTGGAGGTTTCTGCGTGCAGCATGCCTGTTTGTAATGTGAACACGGCTATCGGCAGTTGCAATCGGGCAATCATGTCGGTGATGACCATGTCCTCGAGTGCGAGCGATGAGGCGAAAACCGCTGGCGTGAAGTCGCTGGCGATGCGGGCGAGCAGTTGTTCGGTGGCGGTGATTTTATCTTGCAACATATTAGGCCTCTTGGCGAATGAAAAATGGGCGCGATTCGTCGGTTGAACCTTGGTATGGTGTTTTGAATGCATTCAATGCGCGCAGTGCGGCGTCGATTTTTTGGTCGTCGCGCAGTTTCATGGCATTAAAGCCGACGCGGCTCATGTAAAAAAGTTGGTCAACCAGCACGTCTCCGACAGCGCGCAGCTGGTTTTTAAAGCCATATCGATTGCGCAATAAATACGCAATCGAGTAACTGCGCCCGTCGGTGAAGCGCGGAAAGTCCAGCGCAATCACAGGAAATGCCGCCCAGTTAAGGTGAACGTGTTCGGGTTCGGTGGTGTTGGGCAGCCAAATGCCGACGTCGGTGCGCATGTGCAGCGCGGCCTGTGCTTGCCATGTGGCGAGTGGCACGATGACTTTGCCGTCTGGGACGTCGAGCTCGTCGGCTTCAATGCCATCAGCGGGAAGAGTCAGCGTCCAGTCGTCGGTGGCGGGGGTGTGGTTTAGGATGAGGGTCATGGTGGGTTCTCAAGTTTTTCAAATGTTGTGCGGTGGTCATTGCTGGCTTGCTGCGTTTGAAATTGCCATCAATCTTTATACCGTCATTCCCGCGTGCTTTTAGCGGGAATCCAGTCGAGAGCAGTGCTCTCGTTTTAAGTTTGCGTGTTCATCAAAGGGTTAAGGAAAACGGTGTTTTCCACTGGATTCCCGCTAAATGCATGCGGGAATGACGATGTTTTTTATGTCAATGCTCAATGCGCTTTCGGCGGATAAACCGCTTCTTTAAACGGCGCGATGCCGAGGCGTTGCACGACTTCGATAAACGGCTCGTCGCCTGCGCGGTTCTCGACAAACACGTTGATGATTTTTTCAATCACCGCAGGAATTTGTTCGGCAGAAAACGAAGGACCGATGATTTTGGCAATCGCGGGTTTAAAGCCGCCGAGCGTGGCGCCATCAGAGCCGCCGAGCGAGATTTGATACCACTCTGAGCCGTCTTTGTCCACGCCGAGAATGCCGATGTGGCCGACATGGTGGTGGCCGCAGGAGTTCATGCAGCCTGAGATGTTCAGCTGAATGTCGCCCAAGTCGTGCAAGTAGTCGAGGTCAGAAAACAAATCTTGAATTGCATTGGCAATCGGAATCGACTTCGCATTGGCGAGCGAGCAAAAATCACCACCCGGGCAAGCGATGATGTCGGTGAGCAAACCAATGTTGGGCGTGGCGAGACCTTGCGTTTTGAGTGCTTCCCAGACGGCTTTTAAATCTTCATCAGCGACGTCGGCGAGAATCAAGTTTTGCTCATGCGCGACGCGGATTTCGCCGAAACTGTATTGCTCGGCAAGGTCAGCAATCGCGTGCAATTGTGCGCTGGTCGCATCGCCCGGTGCGACGTTGTTGGGTTTGAGCGAGAGCACGACGGCGTTGTAGCCCGTGATTTTATGTGGTTTGACATTGCGTTCGCGCCAGCGTGTGAATGCTTTGTCGGCGCTGTCAAATTTAACGGCGGCGCGCTGCGGGTAAATGCGGTGGGTGAAGTGCGATTTGACGCGATGCAGCTCGGCTTCGGTCAGCGTGGTGGGGCCGTTTTCAGAAAATTTAAATTCGGCTTCGACTTGGCGAGCGAATTCTTCTGGTCCGAGCGCTTTGACGAGAATTTTAATCCGCGCTTTGTACATGTTGTCGCGGCGGCCGTGGCGGTTGTACACGCGCAAAACCGCTTCGCAGTAACTCATCATGTGTTGCCACGGTAAAAATTCACGAATCACTGAGCCGACAATCGGCGTGCGGCCCAAACCGCCACCGACCAACACGCGCAGACCGATTTCGCCGTCGTCGTTTTTCACGATAAACAAACCAATGTCGTGGAATGAGGTCGCCGCGCGGTCCTCAGTTGATGCGCTCACGGCGATTTTAAACTTGCGTGGCAAATGTGCAAATTCTGGGTGAAACGTGCTCCACTGACGCAAAATTTCGCAGTACGGGCGCGGGTCAATCAGCTCATCTGCGGCGACACCTGCGAATTGGTCTGAGGTGATGTTGCGAATGCAGTTGCCTGAGGTTTGAATCGCGTGCATCTCGACTTTCGCTAAATCTTGCAAAATGTCAGCAGAAGATTCGAGCGTCGGCCAGTTGTATTGAATGTTTTGGCGGGTGGAAAAATGCGCGTAACCGCGGTCGTATTTATCCGCAATCACGGCCAAAGCATGCAGTTGAACCGCAGACAATAAACCATACGGAATCGCCACGCGCAGCATCGGCGCATGACGCTGCACGTACAAGCCGTTTTGCAAACGCAGCGGGCGAAAATCCTCCTCGGCCAGCTCGCCGTTTAAGTGGCGGGTCAGCTGGTCGCGGTATTGATCGACGCGCTCTTGGACGATGGCTTGATCGAGCGTGGTGTATTTATACATGGTGGTCCTTGTTGGCTTGAGCCATATTGATTGATGTGAATAAGGTGTGTGTCGGTACTCGTCGTAGGATTAACTGGTCAAAAGCTTCATCCCCGAGACAATTAAAATCGTGCACAGCAAAGGCCGCAGCAGCCACTCAGGTGCTTTGGACGACATATGGCTGCCGACCCAAATACCCGGCACAGAGCCGATGAGCAAAACCAGCAACAGATTCCAATCCACCGAGCCCATCGCCGCATGACCCAAGCCCGCAATCAATGTCAACGGTACTGCGTGCGCGATGTCGCTGCCGACCAGTTTGACCGCTGGGCTTTTAGAATACAGCGCATACAACGCCACCATGCCAACCGCACCCGCACCGACCGAGCTGAATGTGACCAAAAATCCAAGCGCAGCACCGAGCAATACAGTGACTGCTTGACGCTGGCGCGAGACTTGATTGGAATGGGTTGCATGTTCGTGGTGCGTCACGCGTTTTTTGCGCAGCAGCAAAGTCAACAAAATCGCCGTCGCCGTCAACACCAGCATGAAACCCAGCGCTTGCTGCATATAAGTATTGATAGACGCTTTGTCAATCTGCGTCACGCGCAGCCACCACAGCGTGAGCAACGCAGCAGGCATGCTGCCCGCAGCGAGCAGGGCGGTGATGCGCCAGTCGATGTTGCCGTGGCGCTGGTGTTTCACAATACCGACGCTTTTGGTGATGGCGGCAAACAACAAGTCTGTGCCAATGGCCAGCGCAGGCTGGATGTGAAAGAAAAATATCAACAACGGCGTCATCAACGAGCCGCCGCCAACGCCCGTTAAGCCGACGATGACACCGACGGCAAAGCCTGATAAAACAAATAAAAGAGTATG
>CALMCK010000070.1 GCA_937862845.1 uncultured Burkholderiaceae bacterium
GTCATGAGCGCGATTGCTGTTAGCTTATTGGTTGACTTATTTGCAGTCGATGGCGATTCAAGCGGCGATGAATTCGGGTGCTATGAATGCTGACTTCATGCAGTTGATTGCGGGTGGTGTGCTGATTGTGTTTGCCACGTGGTGGACGTATTTTGAGCAAACCGAGCACGACATTGAAGCGTCTCCTTCGACGGCGTTGCGTTGGGGTTACGGGCACTATTTTATTTATGCTTCCATTGCAGCCATGGGTGCCGGTTTGGCGGCATCGGTGGACTTTGCACTGGGCGAGGCGCATGCCAGCCGTGAGTTGGTCAATGCGTCGGTGGCGGTGCCTGTGGCGATATGCCTGTTGAGCATTGCCGTGGTGCATGGTCGGATTAAATCGGCTGGTGTGAATGCCTTGGTGTTGTTGCTGGCCTTGGTGGCGATTGTGGCGAGCATTTGGACTGGCTATTCTGTGCTGCTCACGGGTTTGATTTTGTCGGCGTTTTTGGCTTTTCGACTGTGGTTGAGCCGCGCGAAGAACACATAATTTTTTGTTTACTGAAAGCCACGCATGTTTGAGCAAACGTCTCTGCTGACGGATGTGCCACGCATCGAATTGCGAGGCATGACCAAAATATACGGCACAATGCGTGCTGCCGATGACGTGTCACTGCGCGTTGCGCCAGGCGAAATCCACGCCGTGTTGGGCGAAAACGGTGCGGGCAAATCCACGCTGATGAAAATGATTTATGGCGTGGTGGCCGCCGATGCAGGGCAGCTTTTGTGGAATGGCCAAGCAGTCGATGTGCGCAGTCCACGCGAAGCGCGCGCGCTTGGTATCGGCATGGTGTTTCAGCATTTTTCGTTGTTTGAAACACTAACGGTGGCCGAAAACATCGCCCTTGCGCTGGACGAAAAAACCTCCATGGATGCCTTGAGTGCCCGCATTGTTGAGGTGTCCGAGCGTTACGGATTGCCGATTGCGCCGCAGCGTCTCGTGCACCATCTCTCGGTCGGCGAGCGGCAGCGTGTCGAAATCGTCCGTGCATTGTTACAAAACCCCAAACTGCTCATCATGGACGAGCCGACTTCGGTACTCACGCCGCAGGCAGTGGAGACGTTGTTTGTCACGCTGCGCCAGCTCGCGGCTGAAGGTTGCAGTATTTTATACATCAGCCACAAGCTCGATGAGATTCAATCCTTATGCGATGGCGCGACGGTGTTGCGTCACGGTAAAGTCTCTGGCGAGTGCTCGCCCAAAGAGCAGAGTGCGGCGCAACTCGCGCAGATGATGATTGGCCGCTCGCTGCCACACTATGAGCATCCGCATGCCAATGTTGGCGATGTGCGTTTGACGGTGTCGCATTTGTCACTGGCCACCGACGATCCGTTTGGTGTGGATTTAAACAACATTTCTTTGAGCGTTCGCTCGGGCGAAATCCTCGGCGTCGCAGGCGTGTCGGGCAACGGTCAAGCCGAGCTGCTCGCGGCACTGTCTGGCGAAAAACCCGTCAAAGCCGACATGGTGCGCATCAATGAGCAGGCGGTGGGTCAACACTCTCCCGCAGCGCGCCGCGCGCTCGGTCTCGGTCTGTGCTTTGTGCCAGAGGAGCGTTTGGGCAAAGGCGCTGTGCCTTCGATGACGCTCAGCCAAAACGCACTGCTGACGGCGTACGCCTCGCCACAATTAAAATTGGTCAAAAAAGGCTTGAAGCAAAAAGCCGCTATGCGCGCCTTCGCCGAGCAAACCATCGACACATTTAATGTCAAATGCAGCGGCACAGAAGCGCACGCGGCCAGTCTGTCGGGCGGCAATCTGCAAAAATTCATTATGGGGCGTGAGATTTTACTCGCGCCCAAACTCATGGTGGTGGCTCAACCGACATGGGGTGTTGACGTGGGCGCGGCGGCTTTTTTACGACAAAAACTATTGGACTTGGCGGGCGAAGGCGTTGCAATTTTGCTCATATCTGAGGAGCTCGATGAGATTTTTCAGATTGCCGATAACATCGCCGTCATCGCCGACGGCCGCCTCTCGCCGATTAAAAACATTGATGACACCACGCCCGAGGAAATCGGTGTGTGGATGTCGGGGATGTTTGACAATTGATGTTTTGTTTTTAATGCCGAATACCGAATAACCCTCACTGTCAGAGACGCCATGCTTTTACCTTTTCAACTTATTCCTCGCGCCGAGCCGTCGCGCCGCATTCAGTTGTTGGTGCCCATTGTGGTCACGGCCGCGACTTTGCTCGCGGGCTTGCTGGTTTTTATGGCGCTCGGCGTGGACGCGGGCAGTGCTTTTCATGCTTACTTCATCGCCCCGTTGTCCAGTTTGTACAGCATTTCGGAGTTGCTGCTCAAAGCGCTGCCGCTGTGTTTGGTGGGCTTGGGTTTGGGCATTGCGTATCGGGCCAATGTCTGGAACATCGGCGCGGAAGGACAGCTCATCATGGGCGGTGTCGCGGCGACGTGGGTCATGGCGCGTTTTGGTGTGGGCGATGGCGCGTTGACGGATGGTTTGTTGCCGCTGATGATTTTGGTGGGGACTCTGGCGGGCGCGGCTTGGGGTGGCTTGGCGGCGTGGATGAAGACGCGTTTTAATGCCAACGAAATCCTCACGACGTTGATGTTGGTGTATGTCGCGCAAAGTATCTTGCAATATGCGCTGGTCGGTACTGTCGATACGCCCGCGCCGCTGCAAGACCCAGAAGGCACGGGTTTTCCGCAGTCGCAATTGTTTCCACCATTTGCTTTGATGTTGCAGTTTCATCAATTTTTTGATGCATTCGTCGGCACGCGTTTGCATGTGGGTGTGTTTTTGATGTTGATTGCCGTGCCGTTGGTCTGGTTGTTTACCGCGAAATCGTTCGCAGGTTTTCAGATGAAAGTCGCGGGGCTCGCGCCTTTGGCGGCCAACTATGCAGGCTTTAAAACCACTCGATTGATTTGGCTGGCCTTGCTGGTCAGCGGTGGCTTGGCGGGATTGGCTGGCGCGCTCGAAGTCACGGGTCCCATCGGGCAGTTGCAAGATTCGTGGCGGCCCGGTTATGGTTTCACCGCGATTATCGTGGCATTTTTGGGGCGGCTGCACCCTGTTGGAATTCTACTCGGCGCCTTGCTCATGGCGTTGTTGACGCTCGGTGGCGAGGCTTTGCAAATGTCGATGTCGTTGCCGCAGTCGGTCAGCAGTTTGTTTCAGGGTTTGTTGCTGCTGTTTTTATTGGCGGCCGATGTGTGGGTGAATTATCGGGTGGTTTGGCGGCGCTGATGTCGTTTGAAAATGCGATGTGCGTGCGTGTTGATGTCTTTGAATCATGCATCGAAGGTGTGTAAATGGCGGCTTGAGGACGAGCCACTCTACGTGAATGTGGTGTGAATTTTTTCGGGAAATACAATGGATGCATTTTTAACAACCCTCATCGCCAGCGTCGTGCTCGCATCGATTCCGCTGTGTTTGGCGGGCATGGGTGAGCTCATTACGGAGAAAGCGGGTGTGCTCAACCTCGGCGTGGAGGGCATGATGCTGCTCGGCGCGGTGGCGGCTTTTGTGGTGGCATTTGAGTCGGGCAGTTTGTGGGCGGGTGTACTAATCGGCGTGCTGGTTGGTGGTTTGGCGGCGGCTTTGTTTGCGTTTTTGGTGGTGCGTTTATTGACCAATCAGGTGGCGACGGGTTTGGCGTTGACGATTTTAGGCGCGGGTTTGTCGGCGCTCATCGGTGTGAAATACGTCGGCTTGCCGTTGGCGGGTTTTGAGCCTGTCGCGATGCCACTGCTCTCAAGTATTCCTGTGGTGGGCGTGTTGTTTACTCAAAGCGCCCCCGCGTATTTGAGTATTGTATTGGTGGTGCTGCTGGCGGTGTTGTTGTACCGCACGCGTGTCGGCTTGATGGTGCGTGCCGTCGGTGAGTCGCCGACGGTGGCGCACACAATCGGTTATGACGTGGTGGCGGTGCGCTACGGCGCGACGATTGTCGGTGGCATGCTTTCGGGTTTGGCGGGTGCTTTTGTGGTGCTGGTGCAATTTAAAGCGTGGCAAGAAGGCATCACGGGCGGCATTGGCTGGATTGCGGTGGCCTTGGTGGTGTTTGCGACGTGGCGACCTTCGCGTTTGTTTTTCGGCGCGTTGTTGTTTGGTTTGATGCGCTCGGTTGGCTTTGCGGCGCAGGCAGCGAGTCAGTCGATTGGCGATTGGTTGGTGGCTCAGCCTGCGTGGGTGCGTGAGGTGGTCGGCTTTTTGACCAATGCGCAGGTGCTCAATGCACTGCCATACGTGGCCACGATTGTGGTGCTGTGCTGGATTTCTCGTGACTGGCGCAAGATTAAACTCAATGCGCCCGCATCGTTGTCTCAACCTTTTTTGCCCTAAAATGTTGCGTTGCTTGTTGGAAATCAACGTACAATGTGGTTTTTATTGCGTCGCAGCATTGCGGCGTGTTTGAGTTTTTAACTTTCGAGGAAACATCATGTTTTTGAAAAAATCATTCGCGTGGTCTGCCGCTCTGGCAACTGCATTGGCACTGACTGCTTGTAGCGGCGGCGCTAAAAAAGAAGAAGTCAAATCCGCAGAAGCTACACCTGCCACCACAGCGCCTGCGGACGCTGCCAAAGAAGTCAAAGTCGGCTTCGTCTACGTCGGCCCAGTGGGTGATGGCGGTTGGACTTTTGCCCATGACAATGGCCGCAAAGAAATGATTGCCAAGCTCGAAAAGGAAGGCATCAAAGTCACCACCACTCAAGTTGAAAGTGTCAAAGAAGGCGCAGATGCTGAACGCGTGGTTCGCGATTTGGTCGCGAAAGGCAATCAAATTATTTTCACCACATCATTTGGTTACATGGATCAAACCCTCAAAGTCGCGAGCGAAAACCCAAAGGTCAAGTTCTACCACGCCACGGGTTATAAAAACGCGCCGAACATGGGCACCTACGAAGCACGCACCTACGAAGGCGCATACCTCGCGGGTGTGGTTGCGGGCAAAATGACCAAGAGCAATGTTTTGGGTTTTGTCGGCTCCGTACAAATTCCAGAAGTGATTCGCAACATCAATGCATTCACTTTGGGCGCGCAAAGCGTCAACCCAGCAGTGAAAACCAAAGTGGTGTTCACGGGTTCATGGTTTGACATGGCCAAAGAAAAACAAGCCGCAGAAGGCCTCATCGGCCAAGGCGCAGACGTGCTCATGCAAAACACCGATTCGCCCGCTGTGCTTAAAACTGCTGAAGAAAAAGGCAAATTCGCCTTCGGTTGGGATTCTGAAATGAGCGCCTACGGCCCTAAAGCGCACCTCGGCTCATCGATTATCAACTGGGGCGATTACTACACTTGGGCGGTTAAAAACGCATTGTCAGATAAGTTTGACAACAGCAACCAATGGAAAGGCGTCTCGGACAAATGGATTGACCTCGTGGCGCTCGGCGGCATGGTGCCTGCGGATGTGAAAGCAGTGGTGGACAGCAAAAAAGCTGAATTGGTCAAAGGCGGCAAAGTATTTGTCGGCCCGTTGAAAGACCAATCAGGTGCTGAAAAAATCGCAGCAGGCGCGAGTGTTTCTGACGAAGATTTGTTGAAAATGTCTTGGTTGGTTCAAGGCGTTGAAGCGAAGTTGAAATGATGTAAAGCATTTTAAAAATGCCAAAACTTAAAAGCGAGCACTTCAGGTGCTCGCTTTTTTATGCGCCATCGGCGGTACTTTGAGTGTCTGTTAATGTTTGAGCGCTGGCAAAAAATCGCGGCTCATGCGTGAGCGGGTCGGTGAGTTCAATCGACTTGGCCAGCAGTTGCAAAGGCCTGCTGAAATCGTCTGCGCCAACTGCTTGGGCATCGGGGTAAAACAAATCGTTCAAAATCGGCATGCCGCAGCTCGCCATGTGCACGCGCAATTGGTGTTTTCGGCCTGTGATGGGTTCGAGACGATAACGGCTGTGTGTGCCAAAAGTTTCCAGCAGTGAAATGCGCGTCTCACTGTTGGGCTCGCCCGCGGTTTCACACATGCGAAAAAACTGATCAGGATGCGCCACCATGCGGCTCACATGGGTCAACGGAAAACCCAAATCAAGGCGCGTCGGTGCGATGGCTTCATAGATTTTGTGCACGCGCCGCTCGGCGAACAGCGGTGGATAGAGGCCGCGTGATTGCGGATTGACCGAAAACAAAAGCACGCCCGCTGTTTCGCGGTCAAGCCGATGCAGCGGTGTGATGTGCGGATTGTCCAATCGTTCACGCAGACGGGTGAGCAGCGTCTCATGCAAAAAGCGACCGCTCGGCGTGACGGGTAAAAAATGCGGTTTATCGACCACCAGCAGGTGTTCGTCCATGTGTAAAATTTGCTCAACAAAGGGAATGCGCACCTCATCGTCGAGTTCGCGATAGTAAAACAGGCGTTGGCGGGCAGGGTAATCGCTGTGTGCGCCGTAGCGATTGCCCGTGGCGTCCACCACTTCGCCTTTGGCCAAACGGCTGCGCCACACCGCCTCAGTCACCTGTGGAAAGCGTGCCATGAGAAAAGCAAGCAAGGACGGCCATGTTTCGGCGGGCAGCCAAACTTGGCTGGCGGCGACACCGTTTTTGAGGGGCAGGGGTGGCGGGGTTTGAGACATGCGCTATTTTAGGGCACAAATCACCGTTTCGCTGCATGAATGCGGTGTTTTCGGCTAAAATAGCACCTTTACGGCACACCATCGAGGTGACTATGATTGGTATATTGATATTGGCGCACACGCCGTTGGCAAGCGCGTTTTTAGAGGCGGCAAAGCATGTTTTTAAAAACACGCCGCCGTCGATGGCCATCATTGATGTGGTGTGTGATGAGGACGTTGACATGTTGTTTGAACGTGCGATGAGTGCCGTGCAGTCAGTCGATACTGGCGATGGCGTGTTGGTTTTGGCCGACGTGTGCGGCGCCACACCCGCGAACTGCGGTCAACGCGTGGTGGACGAATACCCGAACGCACGGCTGTTGTTCGGCTTAAACGTGCCCATGTTGCTGCGCGCCATCAACTACCGCGAGCTGCCACTGGCACAGTTGGCCGCCAAAGCCGCCGAAGGCGGCAAAAGCTGCATCGAAGCCTACCGCAACACCTCACCCGAAATCAGCGTGGGCGCATAGCCCACACACAGGAGATAACATGGTTCAAGCAGAAGCCACCATCATTAACAAACTCGGTTTGCACGCGCGCGCCTCGGGCGTGCTCACACAAACCGCGGGCAAGTTCAAATCCGAAATCTGGATGACCAAAAACGGTCGCCGCGTCAATGCCAAATCCATCATGGGCGTCATGATGCTCGCCGCAGGCATCGGCTCGGTTGTCACCGTCGAGACCGATGGTGAGGACGAACAAGCAGCGCTCGACGCGGTGCTTGCATTGATTGCCAACTACTTTGGTGAAGGATCGTAACGCGTGACTTTTTCTCTGCACGGCGTCGGTGTCTCGGACAAAATTGCCATCGGTAAAGCCCACCTGCTCGCGCATGTGAGCCTTGAGGCGCAGCACTATTTGGTCTCAGCCGAGCGCATTGCCAATGAGCTCGAGCGGTTTGATCGAGCGATTAAAATTGTTCAGGCTGAGTTCAATGAGCTGCGTGTCAGCCTTGACTCAGACGCACCCGCCGAGATGAGCGCGATACTCGACGTGCACAGCATGATTGCCAAAGACGACATGCTCGTACAAGCCTCGCGCGACCTCATCACCGAATACCGATACAACGCCGAGTGGGCATTGTCCGAGCAGGTCAATGAATTGATGGCGCAGTTTGAAGCATTCGAGGACGAGTATCTGCGCGCGCGCAAACAAGATGTGATGCAAGTTGGCACACGCATCATGCGCGCATTGCGCGAGCACAACGTCCGCAGCGCCGCCGAGACAGCCTCGCCGCAAACCTTCGATCACGACACCATTCTCATCGCGCACGACATTGCTCCAGCAGATATGCTGCAATTCAAAGACCGTGCGCTCGCAGGTTTTATCACCGATGTGGGCGGCACGACCAGCCACACCGCCATCGTTGCGCGAGGACTTGGCGTGCCCGCTGTCGTCGCCACAGGCCGCGCACGCGAGATTATTTACGAAGACGAGTGGGTTATTATTGACGGCGAAAACGGCGTGGTTCTGGTCAATCCAGATGAGCTGTTGATGGCCGAGTACCGTGCCTTGCAAGTCGAACAACGCATGGCGCAAGCGGGCTTAAACACGCTGGTCGGACAAGCAACCTTGACCACGGATGGCAAGCCCGTTGCACTGTATGCCAACATCGAGCGACCCGCTGATGTGAGCGATGTGACGCGAGTCGGCGCCGATGGTGTGGGCTTGTTTCGCAGCGAATTTTTATTCCTCAACCGCAGCAGTTTGCCCGATGAAGCCGAGCAGTTTGAAGCCTACAAAACCGTCGCCGCCTCGCTCAATGGCAAACCCGTGACCATACGCACACTCGACATTGGCGCGGATAAAAGCCTATCGACGGCCGACTATGTCATCTCGCTCAATCCCGCACTGGGCTTGCGCGCGGTGCGTTATTGTTTGGCGCGACCCGATATGTTTCTCACGCAGCTGCGCGCGATTTTGCGCGCCTCGGCCTTTGGTCAGATTAAATTATTATTGCCCATGATCAGTGGTGTCGAGCAGCTGCGCGCCGCGTTAAACATGATAGAGCAAGCGCGCACACAGCTGCGCGAGGCCAACATCGCATTCGATGCGAAAATGGCGATTGGTGTGATGATAGAGGTGCCCTCTGCGGTTTTGGTGCTGCCTGCATTGCTGCCGATGATTGATTTTATTTCGATTGGCACCAATGATTTGACCCAATACACATTGGCTGTTGATCGCGGTGACTCCGAGGTCGCACATCTGTACAACGAAACGCATCCCGCAGTGTTGCAGCTTATCGCACAGGCGATTGCCGCGACCAAGAAAGCCAAAAAATCCGTCTCGGTGTGTGGCGAAATGGCGGGCGATGCGAAGCTGACGCGATTGTTGCTCGGCTTTGGCTTGCGTGAGTTTTCCATGCAGGCCGCGCAAATACTCACCGTCAAAGACCGCGTCATGCACGCCTCCGCCAAAAAATCTGGCAAATATGCCGACGCCGTACTGGCGCTGCACGAGCAGAGCGCCATACGCGCCCACATCAAAGACATCAACTCACTGAAAATGTAACCCACAATGACCGAACACAATTTAGACACCGTTTCCAACTTCATCCGCCAAAAAATCGAGCACGACACCGCCGAGCATAAATTCGAGCGAGCGGGTTTGCCGAGAGTCATCACGCGTTTCCCACCTGAACCGAATGGCTATTTGCACATCGGCCACGCAAAAAGCATCTGCATTAATTTTGGTTTGGCGCAGAGTTATGGCGGGCGTTGTCACTTGCGTTTTGACGACACCAACCCAGAAAAAGAATCGGTCGAGTATGTCAATTCAATCAAAGAAACAGTCCAATGGCTGGGCTACGATTGGTCGGACGCGCACGAAGAACATCTGCATTACGCCTCGGATTATTTTGACGCACTGTATGCTTTCGCAGAGCGACTCATCGAAGCGGGCCACGCCTACATCGACTCGCAAAGCGCCGATGCCATTCGCACGCAGCGCGGGCAATTGCACGAAGCTGGCACAGAGTCGCCGCACCGAAACCGTCCTGTGGCCGAATCCCTCGATATTTTCCGCCGCATGAAGGCTGGAGAATTCGGTGAGGGCGAGCATGTGCTGCGCGCCAAAATCGACATGGCATCGAATTTCATCTCCATGCGCGACCCTGTGATTTACCGCATTCGTTACGCACACCACCACCGCACGGGCGATGCTTGGTGCATTTACCCGCTGTACGATTTCACGCACTGCATTTCTGACGCACTCGAGAAGATCACGCATTCGCTGTGCACGCTCGAGTTTGAAAACAACCGCCCACTGTACAACTGGGTGCTCGAGCGTTTGGTTGAAGTTGGCGCGCTCACGCAGCCACTGCCCGAGCAAACTGAATTCGCCCGTTTAAACTTAACTTATGCGATTACCAGCAAGCGAAAGCTGCTGCAACTCGTCGAAGAACAAAAAGTCGATGGCTGGGACGACCCCCGCATGATGACACTGGTCGGCATCCGCCGTCGCGGCTTCACACCCGCCGCCATTCGTTTGTTTTGCGAGCGCATTGGCGTCGCCAAAAATGACTCATGGATTGACATGAGCGTGCTTGAGCAAGCCGTGCGCGACGATTTGGATGAAAAAGCACCGCGTGCCGTCGGCGTGCTCAAACCTTTGAAGCTCATCATCGACAATTACGACGCGAATCAGACCGAGCCATGCAAAGCGCCCGTGCACCCGCATCATCCAGAAATGGGCGAGCGCCATTTCGTGTTCTCTAAAGAATTGTGGATTGAGCACGATGACTTCATGGCCGAACCTGTCAAAGGTTTTTTCCGATTGTTTGTCGGCAATAAAGTCCGATTGCGTCATGGCTTCGTCATCGAATGCACGGGTTTTGATGTCGATGAAAACGGCCAAGTCAGCGCTGTGCACGCACAGTATTTTCCCGATTCAAAAAGCGGCACAGATGGCTCGAACAACTACAAAGTCAAAGGCAACATTCACTGGCTCTCGAGCGCCGACGCCGTGGCCGCCGAGATTCGTGCTTATGACCGATTGTTCCTCGACGCCCATCCCGACGCAGGCGATAAAAACTTCCTCGATGCGATTAACCCAGATTCAAAACACATCTCGCAAGGCTATGTCGAACCCTCCATCGCAAACGTCGCAGCCGAGACCCACTTCCAATTCGAGCGCCTCGGCTACTTCGTCACCGACCGCGTGGATTCAAAACCAGGCGCGCTCGTGTTCAATCGCGTGGTGGGTTTAAAAGACGCTTGGCAGAAAAAATAAAAAACGAGCCGAACGGCTCGTTTAATACATCTGCTTAAATCACATCTCGATACGCTGGGTCTCGTTCAAACATCACTCTGGCGTATGAGCACAAAGGCACGATGCGGGCATTTTTGCGTCGTGCGAACGCCACTGCTGCGTCGAGTAGGTGTTTCGCCACGCCTTGGCCGCGCAAGCTGTCATCCACGAAAGTGTGGTCAATGGTGAATGCGGTATTGCCCGACCACACATAGGTCAGCTCCGCGATTGGGGTGTGGTTGGTCTCGATGTAAAAGCGACCGTTGTGGCCGTCGTCTTGGTGTTGAATGTCCATGGTGTTCTGTGCCTGAGCCGAAGTTTGAGGGTGCGCTCAATCGGGTTTGATTGGGCAATAATGCATCGTAACACAGAGTACACCGCAAACTTTTGATTCATGTGCGCAGGTGCTCATCGCATTGGACGCACTCAATACAAAACCCCACACTTTTTGGTGTGGGGTTTTGTATTGAGCATGAATGTGTGAGGGACGCTCACTGTGATGGTTTAGGTTTTTGAACGCATTTGTCGCAAGAGTACCCAAACCATGCCCGAGAGCAGTGCGACGCCGCCGATGAGGACGGCCCAGAGCCAGTT
>CALMCK010000071.1 GCA_937862845.1 uncultured Burkholderiaceae bacterium
CCATTTCAATCAGCTGCGGTTTCACCTCTTTAAACGATGGCAGCACGACATCGCGAGGCATGCGCGGTGCATCTAAAAGCTCAATCACATGGTAACCGAATTCAGTTTTCACAGGTGTTTGTGTGAATTCACCTTTTGTCAATCCTGACAAAGCATCGGCAAACGTGGCCACCCAAAGTGATGCGGGCTGCCAACCGAGATCGCCACCATTTTTATTATTGGTCTTGTCCAACGATTGCTTGGCGAGCGCTGCGAATGACTCACCTGCGTTCAGGCGGGCGATGATGTCTTTGGCCTTTGATTCTGATTTGACCAAAATATGGCGCGCATGGTATTCACGCACCGCATCCATCTGCTTGTCATAAATCGCTTGCAGCTCGGCGTCGCTCGGCTGATAGCCCTGCATTTTGATGCGCAGGTATTCTTGCATGAGCACTTGATTTTCTTGCAAATAGAGCAATTGACGCGTACCTTCTAAATCCGCAACACCTTCAAGGCGTGCCAACTCCGCTATTTTTAACTGCAGTTTAATCGCATCGCGTATCTTTATTATTTGCGCAGCATTCACCGAAGTACCTTCGGCCGCCATGCTGCTGACAACCGTTTTCGTCAACTCATCCGCGCTGTAGCTGTCTTTTGCGTTGACGCTGTGTGCGCTGGTCAGTGCGATGAAGATACCGACGGTCCAATATATTTTTTTCATGATCAACTCCAATTAAAAAACCCGTCATAAATTATGACGGGTTTTGATGTGCAGTGATTATTTCTTTTCTTCTGCGGGCTTCTCAGCAGGTTTCTCTGCTGCCTTGTCAGCCGCTTTTGGTTTGAAACCATCTTGCAGTTTTTTTGCATATTCTTGCTTGGCCATTTCAACCAGCTGTGATTTAACAGTTTCAAATGGCGGCAGGGCAGCCGCATCTGGTGCGCGCGATGGCTCCATCAAATCAATGATGTGGTAACCAAATTGTGATTTAACTGGCGTTTGCGTGAATTCACCTGCTTTGAGTTTGGCGCCTGCTCCTGAGAATTCTGGCACCCAGCGCGACAGTGGCGCCCAACCCAAATCACCACCTTTGGCACCAGATGGATCGATGGATTTTTTGGCGAGGACTTCAAACTTCTCACCCGCTTTGAGCTTGGCGATGATGTCATTGGCTTCGGCTTCGGTGTTGACCAAAATGTGACGGAAGTGGAACTCAGAAAATTTGGCCACTTCTGCATCATAAGTCGCTTTCAGCTCTGTGTCGGTCGGTTTGAATGCTTCCATTTTGGTGCGCATATATTCTTGCATCAGCACTTGATCTTGTTGCACGCTTAACAAAATTTTAGTTTGGTCCAATTTATCCATGCCATCTTTGCGTGCGGCTTCGGCGATGGCGGCTTGTACCGCAAGCGCTTCAGTGATTTGCGCACGTTGCTCGGCGGTCACAGGTTGACCATCCGCACTCATGCTTTTAGCGATGGCATCGACCATTTGCTCAGAAGTGATTTTTTTAGCGAATGGATTATTCACGCTGCAAGCGCTCAAACCGAGTGTGCCGACCAGCAACAATGCCAGTAATGTACTGCTTTTTTTCATGTCTCATTCCTTGTGTAGATGAGTTGGTTAAAATCAAAAATAAAACGTTTAAAAATCATGCGCCTTTCGCATCAATGCGCAAAGCGTGAATCGGGTGCGGCATTAAATCTGCGACCGCCGCGTACACCAAGCGGTGTTGCGCCATTCGCGTTATACCAGCGAATTGGGTAGAAACAATGCGCACGGCAAAATGCTGCGCGCCACCCGCCGCGCCTGCGTGTCCTGCGTGTAAGTGCGACTCATTGATGATTTCGAGCTCGGTCGGTTGCAAAGATGCGGTGAGACGCTCGTGCAGTGTTTGCGCTAAGTCCATCATGGTTTGGGTTCGCTCTCAACCATGTATTTACCCAACCAAGTCGATTGCCAAATCACAAAAACAAACATCAATACAAAAGAGCCATAAAATTTAAAATCCACCCAATGTTCTTTGAAATAGAGCATCACCAGCAGATTCAAGCCACCCATGATGATGAAAAACACTGCATAGCTCAACGCCAATTTATCCCAAGCCACGTCAGGCAACTCCAACTCGCTGCCCAGCAGCGTTTGCAACATGTTTTTCTTAAAGACGTATTGCCCAATCAAAATCGCCGCCGCCAAAACCCACTCAACAATCGTGAACTTCAACTGCAAATAAAATTCATCTTTGAGATAAACACTCAAACCACCCAACACCAAAATCGCGGCCAAGCCAAACCAATGAATCGCTTTAATCGGCAGCTTTTTCAACTTGAGCAAAGCAATCTGCACCACCGAGGCGACCATCGCCGCCTTGGTCGCGGCCAGCATGTCGCCTGTGAACTTAAACACCACAAACAAAACCACCACCGGCAATAAATCAATTAAAAACTTCATATCAACACCCAACATAATAACGGCGGACACACGAGCGCCGCACAATCCGCCATTTTAGCGTGTTTTACAACACAAGTCGATTGACTCATGCTTTTTTATCAAACTTAAGCGCAGCGCCGTTGATGCAATAACGCAAGCCCGTCCGTTCAGGCGGCCCATCGGGAAACACATGCCCCAAATGCGCGCCACAGCTCTGACACACCACCTCAGTGCGCACACGACCGCGGCTGGTGTCTGGGTGCTCAACCAACGCACTCGCCACCACAGGCGCATCGAAGCTCGGCCAACCACAACCCGCGTCAAACTGATTGTCCGACTCAAACAACGGCGCTTCACACACCACACAACGATACGCACCGTCGTCCCAGCGCTCAGCAAACTCACTGGTAAAGGGCCGCTCCGTGCCTTTTTCTTGTGTGACTTCATAAGCCAGCGGGCTCAAACGCCCACGCAAGCTGCTTTCATTTTCACTCATTATCGTTCTCCGCAATTATTGGCTAAAATTAAACACATCGCTCATACCACCTGACAACACTTGTACCGCCTGCGACATTCTTGTACAATGCTCGTTTTCGGTCAGCAGGCTTGTCGCATTATAAACGACATTGCACTGACACACCGCAACTGCGAGGGTGGCGAAATTGGTAGACGCACCAGGTTTAGGTCCTGGCGCCCTAAACAGGTGTAGGGGTTCGAGTCCCCTCCTTCGCACCAGAATACTCAAACCAGCCCACGCTGGTTTGCCTATAAATCCACTTTAAAGGTTCATCATGACCACAGAAACGCAAACTGAAGTTCAAACGGCAACGACCTCTTCATTAACCCGCACATTGACCCTCACAGTGACACAAGCCGCCATCAACGCCGCCACTGAAAAACGCCTGCAGCGCATGTCTAAAACCGTCAAAGTTGATGGCTTCCGCCCAGGCAAAGTACCCCTTGCTAAAGTCAAACAAATGTACGGCAGCCAAGCGTCTTGGGAAGCTTTGAATGACCAAGTCGGCGAAGAATTCGCCAAAAAAGCCACCGAAGACAATCTGCGTGTCGCCGGCATGCCCAACATCGAACCAGCCGATTCAGGTGAAGGCGATGTCATGGCATTTAAAGCCACTTTTGAAGTCTATCCAGAAATCAACGACATCGCCCTTAAAGGCGTTGAAATCGAAACGGCCAAATGCGATGTGAGCGAAGACGACGTCACCCGCACCATCGACGTGCTGCGCCAACAACGCGTCAGCTACCAAACCGCAGACAAAGCCGCCGCCAAAGACGACCAAGTCACCATCGACTTCGAAGGTAAAATCGACGACGTGGCCTTCGCAGGCGGTTCAGCGACTGACTACCCATTCGTATTGGGTCAAGGCCGCATGCTGCCAGAATTCGAGACAGCCATTGAAGGCCTCAAAGCAGGCGAATCGCGCACATTTGACTTACCATTTCCAGATGACTACCACGGCAAAGACGTCGCGGGTAAAACCGCTCAATTCACCGTAACAGTCAAATCTGTCGGCGCAGCACAGCTGCCAGAACTCAACACAGAATTCGCCAAAGCACTCGGCGTACCTGACGGCGACGTTGAAAAAATGAAACTCGACATCAAAACCAACTTGACACGCGAAATCGGCCAACGCACCAAAGCGATGACCAAAAACAATGTCATGGATGCATTGATTAAAGTGGCCAACTTTGACGTACCCACCGCATTGGTCAACGAAGACATCGAACGCTTGCAAGAAGGCGCCAAAAACGATTTGCGTCAACGCGGCATTCCTGTCGAAGACACCATGACACTGCCAACAGAACTGTTTAAAGACCGCGCCGAACGCCGTGTGCGCCTCGGCTTGCTCATCGCCGACTTGGTCAAGAAAAACAACCTGCACGCCACAGCAGACCAAGTTAAAGTACAAGTCGAAGCCATCGCCGCTGCTTACGAAGACCCACAAGGCTTCGTGAAATGGTATATGACCGACGCCAACCGCATGTCAGAAGTCGAAGCCGTTGTGATGGAAGACAATGTCGTTGCTTGGGCCACCACTCAAGCCAAAATGACCACAAAAGACGTGGCATTTGAAGAATTGATGAATCAAAACCGTTAATATCCGCTGCTCGGCCACACCGAGCACGCATTTAGGCTATCATTCGTTATTCACGTTTGTGCGCCGCGCGATGGTTAGTTTGTCAAAAAGCGGCGTGCAAACGCCGCTTTTTGTATGGTTTTTTGTCATTTTATAATGCTCACGCCACACATCGACGGCCTTTATAAAATCAAAACAACCCCAACTTCAATACCCTATTCAACCCATTAGGAGCGCAGCATGTTTCACAACTCAAACCAAGACCCACAAAACCTCGGCCTGATTCCCATGGTGGTCGAACAGACCAGCCGTGGCGAGCGCTCATTCGATATTTACTCACGCCTGCTCAAAGAGCGCGTGATTTTCCTCGTCGGCCCAGTGAACGACCAAAGCGCCAACCTCATCGTCGCGCAAATGTTGTTCCTCGAGTCCGAAGACCCAGACAAAGACATCCACCTGTACATCAACTCACCGGGTGGCTCAGTTTCTGCGGGCTTGGGCATTTATGACACGATGAATTTCATCAAACCAGACGTCTCAACGATGTGTATCGGCATGGCTGCCAGCATGGGCGCGTTTTTGTTGTCCTCAGGCGCCAAAGGCAAACGTTTTGTCCTGCCCAACTCACGCGTGATGATTCATCAGCCATCGGGTGGTGCAGAAGGCATGGCGTCGGACATCGAAATCCGCGCCCGCGAGATTTTATTGTTGCGCGCCAAATTGAATCAGATCATGGCCGACAACTCAGGCCAACCAATAGAACGCCTCGAAAAAGACACCGATCGCGACACTTGGTTGTCCGCCGAAGAATCCCTTGAATACGGCCTAATCGATCGCATTTTGACCGACCGCAGCTCACTGTAATCAAAGACGAGAACACCATGACAGACAAAACCAAAACGCCCGGCACCAGCAAAGAATCCTCTTGCTCGTTTTGCGGCAAACCACAAAACGAAGTGCACAAACTCATTGAAGGCATCGACGGCTACATCTGCGACGAATGCATTTCTTTGTGCGGCCAAATCCTCGACGCCAGCGTCAACGAAGAGTCAGGCGAGCTGGCCGAGTCGGCTTCATTGCCCGTCCCGCAAGAATTATTGGCCAAACTCAACGACTACGTGATTGGTCAATCAGAAGCCAAGCGCATCCTCGCCGTCGCGGTGTACAACCACTACAAACGTTTGCGTTACCTCAAAACCCGCAAAAAAACCGATGTCGAACTGGCGAAAAGTAATATTTTACTCATCGGTCCAACAGGCTCAGGCAAAACCCTGCTTGCCCAAACACTCGCTCGTTTGCTCAACGTGCCTTTCGTCATGGCCGACGCCACGACATTGACCGAGGCAGGTTATGTCGGTGAAGACGTCGAAAACATCGTGCAAAAACTGCTGCAAAACTGCAACTATGATGTCGAAAAAGCACAACAAGGCATCATCTACATCGACGAGATTGATAAAATCTCACGCAAAACCGACAACCCATCCATCACCCGTGACGTCTCAGGTGAAGGCGTGCAGCAGGCTTTGCTCAAACTCATCGAGGGCACGGTCGCCGCCATCCCACCGCAAGGTGGGCGCAAACACCCGAACCAAGATTTCATTCAAGTCGACACGTCGAACATCTTGTTTATCTGTGGCGGCGCGTTTGATGGCCTCGAAAAAGTCATCTCCACGCGTTCAGACAAAACCAGCATCGGCTTCGGCGCCAATGTCGCGAAGGTAGAAAGCAAAACCACCGGCGAGTTGTTCCGCCGAATTGAAACCGAAGATTTGATTAAATTCGGTCTGATTCCAGAGCTGATTGGCCGTTTGCCCGTCATCGCCAAACTGGATAATCTGGACGAAGCGGCTTTGGTGAATATTTTGAACGAACCCAAAAATTCACTGGTCAAGCAATACACCGCGCTGCTCGACATGGAAGACGTCAAATTGAGCTTCACCGAAGAAGCCCTGCGTGCGATTGCCAAAAAAGCCTTGGCGCGCAAAACAGGCGCCCGTGGTTTGCGCTCGATTGTTGAGGAAATTTTGCTTGGCACCATGTTTGACCTGCCTTCAGAGCCGACCATCACAGAAGTCATCATCAACGAAGAATCGGTGAACAACAATGTCGCGCCTGAATACATCAAGGACAAAGCGGGGCGCGTGCCCAAAAAAGCACCACCCGTGCATGTGCAGCAGATGGCGTCATAATCCACCCGCATAAACACCGCATCAATCAGCGCTAAAACTGAACAGGCGAGCCATAAAGGCTCGCCTGTTTTGATTCGGCGATACCCACGAGATGAGTGACGGCCAAATCGTGCACTTCTCTATGGGAAGTGCGAGTGCGGTAACACCGCAATTTTTACAAACTCAAATTATCATTAAAGCAAATAACATAAAACCATTGGTTAAAGTGATTCACATGCGAGCAATTGATAAAATTTAGACTCGCGCCTTTGCATTTTCGGTTTAGCTGCGTTTGTCCGAATGGTTTGTGCTTTTACCAAACAACGTATACACAGGGCAGAAGCGCATCGCACCCGTCGCAACCAAAATCAAGCCCAACCAGCCCCAAGCCCCAATCAAACTTGTCGCGGCAGCAATCACCATCAACAAGCCGATCGAAATCCGAAGCATGCAATCGAGTTTACCGACATTCGTTTCCATGATAACCTCCTTCGATTTTCGTAGAATCGACCACTCGGTCACTTTTATATTACTCTTTTTAACTTCAGATGCAAGTGTTTTTCGTATTATTTAATCGGCCAAATCTCTCCGTCGGCACGCAACAAAACACCCTCTGCCCGACACCCGTCACACAACTGTTCCAGCAACGCCATATAGTCGCGCACTTGCTCTTCGTATTTTGGCAAGTCACTGCTTGACCAAGCACTTTTATAATCCACCACGGTGATGCGCTGACCATGTCGCACCCAGCGGTCTATGCGCACCAGCTCACCGCTGGCATTCATCACCGCCATTTCATTGTGCGCTTCATCGCACAATCTGTCATCGAGCCACGGCGCGCACTCGGGCAGCGCGCACACATGGCTCGTCCACGCCACCACTGTTTGTGCATCCGCTTCTGTGACGCGGTATTTTTGCACCACCTCTGCCACTGTCAGTCGTGCTGCGTGCCAGTTTTCGGTCGTGTATTCCATGAGCGAATGCCATAAAATACCGAGCTCAGCAGCGGCGCTGTTGGCTTGTGTGTTGTTGAGCGGAGCGATCTGCACATCGTTGCTCATCACGGCTTGCAGATAGCGATTTTTATTCTGAAAAGCAGCCGCCGCAAGTGTGCTGTCATCAGGCACCTGCCAATCATCAAAATGCATCGACGAATCGAGTTGATCCGCGCTGTCTTTTAAGCAGTCAAACAATGTCGGCGTGCTTTTGACTTTTTGCGCGCTGCTCACGATGAGCATTTGCTGCGCTCGGGTCATGGCGACATACATCAAATTCCATTTTTCTATCATCGAGCGTTGCTCGTTTTCTGCCACACGCGCCATGCGCCAGCTGCCTTGATATTCTTTACTCGCCATCAGCGATAGGTGTGTCGGCTGCGATGAATGGACGGGCCAATCCACCAACCAGTGATAGGCTTTTTCTTTATTTGACTTTTCTTTCACATCAATGATAATCACAATCGGCGCCTCCAAGCCTTTCGCGCCGTGCGTGGTTAAAATCTGCACCGCATCCCGCGCTTCAATCGGGCCTGATTCTGATGGTGCATCTTTGCTTTGTTTTTGCCAGAGTTTGAGTGACTGCCAATAATTGTTGAGGCTGGGGTAACGGCCTGAGTTTTGTGACAAAGCCAAATGCAAAAACACCCGCAGGTTTGCCTGCACTTGCTCATTTTGCCACGGCGGTGTGACCTGCGCATAACGTTTAAAAATATCGCCTTCGGTGTACACCATGTCCACCACTTCGTGCGGCGTCATGTTTGGCGCGCGTTGCAACCAGCTGTCCAACCGATGGCGCAACGTCGCATGACCCAATTCATCGAGAAGCCACGCACACCACATCGAGGCGTGGCCACCTTGACGTTGACTGACGGCCAATCGCTGCATGAAGTCATCATCCACACCGCCCAGAGGACTGCGCAGGACATGCAGCAAAGACAGATCATCATGCGCGTCCATCAACCAAGCCACCAGCGCCATGAGGTCCAGTG
>CALMCK010000072.1 GCA_937862845.1 uncultured Burkholderiaceae bacterium
CGACGAGCAAATCGTTGACGCGCTCGAAGGCCACAGCCGCGACCGCTTCATGCTGCACTACAATATGCCGCCATCAGCCACAGGCGAAACAGGCCGCGTCGGCACACCAAAGCGCCGCGAAATCGGTCATGGCCGCCTCGCCAAACGCGCACTCGCCGCTTGCTTGCCAAGCCACGAAGACTTCCCATACACCATTCGCGTTGTCTCTGAAATCACCGAGTCAAATGGCTCATCGTCTATGGCTTCGGTCTGCGGCGGTTGTTTGTCATTGATGGATGCTGGCGTGCCAATGAAAGCACACGTTGCGGGCATCGCCATGGGCTTGATTAAAGACGGTGGCAAATTCGCCGTTTTGACCGACATCCTCGGCGACGAAGATCACCTCGGCGACATGGACTTTAAAGTCGCCGGCACCGCGATTGGCCTGACAGCATTGCAAATGGACATCAAAATCCAAGGCATCACCAAAGAAATCATGCAAGTCGCACTCGCGCAAGCCCGTGAAGGCCGCATGCACATTTTGGCACAAATGGAAGGCTCTATCACAGGCGCCCGCACTGAAATGTCATCATACGCACCACGTTTATACACCATGAAAATCAATGCGGACAAAATCCGTGATGTGATTGGTAAAGGCGGCGCAACCATTCGTCAATTGACGGAAGAAACAGGCACCACCATCGACATTCAAGAAGATGGCACCATCACCATCGCTTCAAATGACGCAGAAAAAGCCGCTGATGCGCAACGCCGCATCACTGAATTGACAGCCGAAATCGAAGTGGGCAAAACCTATGATGGCATCGTGTTGAAAATTTTGGACTTCGGTGCCATCGTTCAATGCTTCCCAGGTAAAGATGGCTTGTTGCACATTTCTCAAATCGCCCACGAGCGCGTTGAAAAAGTGTCTGACTACCTCAAAGAAGGCCAAGAAGTTCGCGTTAAAGCCACTGAAACGGACGACCGCGGTCGTGTGAAACTGTCTATGAAAGCATTGATTGAGCGCCCACAAGCGCCAGCGGCCACTCAAGACAACTGATCAACACTGTGCCGATAACACATCGGCCATGTGTCGCGAAGTAGCAAACCCCGCAGAGATGCGGGGTTTTTTGTTGGGTTGAATGATTCAATGCGGCAACAGAAAAAAGCGACCGAGATTTGCTCGGTCGCTTTATGAGATGTGCCGCGCAATCAAAGGCAAGTGGCGAATCGGTGTGGGATAAGCCGTTAAGCAGGCACTGTGAGCATGGAGTAGCACTCATGGCCAGCCAGCTTTTCACGACCGCCCAGACCATCGAGTTCGAGTAAAAAACCAAAGCCCGCGATTTCGCCGCCGAGCTGAGACACCAGCTGAATGACGGCGTGAGCTGTGCCGCCTGTGGCGAGGAGGTCGTCGATGATGAGCACGCGCTCGCCAGGTTTGATGGCGTCTGCGTGGATTTCGAGACGGTCGGTGCCGTATTCGAGGGCGTAGTCGACGCCGATGGTGACGGAGGGCAGTTTGTTGGGCTTGCGCACAGGCACGAAGCCAGCGCCGAGTTCGTAGGCGAGGGTGGGTGCAAAGATGAAACCACGT
>CALMCK010000073.1 GCA_937862845.1 uncultured Burkholderiaceae bacterium
CCGTGGCGGCGGCGTGGCGATTGAGCAGCACGCCAAAATCGTCGCTGCCAGACGCATCAATCACTCGGTCATCGCCCGCATAAATCAATAAAGTCGGCATGTCAAAACAACGCGCATGCTGACGCACCACGTCACCGCCATCGCGCATCATGCGTGCCATGCGCGGGCTAATCCACGCATGATTGAGTGCGTCACTGCGATAATCCGCGACGATTTTGGCATCGTGCGACACATGGGCAGGATCGACTGCTTTGGACTCGATGGGCTTGTTTTTAAACAGCAGCAGACCCATGTTAATCAATATTTTTTGAAACAGATTCATCCGCACACGCAGCGCAGGTGAGCTGAGCACCAAGGCCGCAGGTTTTAAGCCATGCGTCGCCACCGCCAATGCCGCCACCAAACCGCCCATGCTGTGTGCCACCACAATGGGTCGCTGCCCCGTGCGTCGCATCAACTCATCAAACATTTCCATCAAATCCGTCACCAAAGTGTCGTCCGCAGCCATAAAACCACGCGCGCCCTGCGACAGCCCATGCCCGCGTGCATCGTAGCCCCAAACATCAAAACCACCCGCGACCAAATGCGCAGCGACATGCTCATAGCGACCGATGTGCTCGCCGTAACCATGCACCAACAACACAGGAATGCCCGCACCGTCGTGCCAATGGCGCACCGACAACTCAAGCCCATCGGACAGTTTAAAATTCGATTGCTCTGTTTGCATTAAAGCCCTCCTTTACGTGATGAATCACGACGCTCCTCAATCCAATTGGGATGTTTCCAGAAAACCCGCACATCCTTGAAATGCCAAGCATCGCGCCACATGGCAAAAAACTCGGCCAATGACAAAACAATGGGATTGAACGTGGTCGGCTGTCGAGGTCCGATGCCGTAGACGATTTTACCCGCATTTTCTTCGCTGATAAACGTGCCAAAAATCTTGTCCCAGACAATCAGCACACCGCCGAAGTTTCGATCGATTTGCAATGGGTTGCTGCCATGGTGCACTCGGTGGTGCGACGGCGTATTGAACACCGCCTCAAACCAGCGCGGCATTTTTTGCACCGCCTGCGTGTGAATGAAAAACTGATACACCAGATTGAGCTCAATCGCGACGAGCGCCGCTGTTTTATCAAAACCCAACAAAGCCAACGGCAGCCACCACAGCATGGCCGTGCCTGTGAGGTCAACGATGAAGTTTTGCCGCAATGCGGTTGAGAGATTAAAGTTCAGTGAGCTGTGGTGTATCACATGCGACGACCAGCACCAGCGTACCTTGTGCAATATGATATGAAAAATCCAAAAGACAAAATCAGTGATGAAAAACAACGCCAAAGCCATCCACCATGAATGCCCCCAGTGCAAGCCCAAGCCGAATTGCGCCACCCAGTCATAAATGACGAGCACAAAAAACACCACCGCCACGCCGTTGGTTAATTTATACATCACGCCGCTGGAGATGTTCGCGACCGATTCCTTAAAATCATAGATGCCCGACACACCGCGCCGTCGCCAATACCACGCTTCAAGCAACACCATGCCTGTAAAAAACGAACCAAAGACCATAATAAATTGTATGGTGTGGCTAAAATTGCCCGCCATAGTCATCTCCTAAAATGATTTGTCAGCATTGTACCGCCGATTTTAAGTACGAGCGTTCATTTATACTGTCTCTCGAAGGGTTTTCTCACGTCGACAAACTGTTATAATTGCGCATTCATCTCTCCAGAGGCAGACATGCTCCACGGCAAACACATCATACTCGGCATCACAGGCGGCATCGCCGCCTATAAAAGCGCCGAACTCACGCGCTTGCTCAAAAAACGCGGTGCGCGCGTCACCGTCGTCATGACCGACGGCGCCAAAGAGTTCATCACATCCCTCACCTTCGCCTCGCTCACAGGCGAGCCCGTGTACGATAATCTCTGGGAAAATAAATCAGGCACGGGCAGCAACATCGCCCACATCAACCTCACCCGCGACGCAGACGCCCTCATCATCGCCCCCTGCACCGCCAATGTCATGAGCAAAATCGCCCACGGTGTCGCCGACGACTTACTCACCAATCTCATTCTCGCGCGCGACCCACTCAAGTGTGCGATGGCCATCGCCCCCGCCATGAATGTACAAATGTGGCACAACCCCGCCACACAGCGCAATCTGCAACACATCAAAAGCGACGGCATTCACGTGTTTGGCCCCGCATCAGGTGAGCAAGCCTGCGGCGAAATCGGTGCTGGGCGCTTACTCGAGGCCGTCGATTTGGCCAATGCCATTGAGCAATTATTCGTTCCACAAAGCCTTACCAACAAAAAAATCCTCATCACCGCAGGCCCCACATTTGAAGCCATCGACCCCGTGCGCGGCATCACCAATCGCTCCAGCGGCAAAATGGGCTACGCACTCGCCCACGCCGCCGCCAGCGCAGGCGCACAGGTGACGCTGGTGAGCGGCCCGACTGCGCTGCCGATACCCCACGGTGTCAGCCGCATCGATGTCGAATCCGCCGATGACATGTTGCAAGCCTGCCTTGCACACAGCGCCGCGTCTGACGTGTTCATCGCCGTCGCTGCCGTCGCAGATTGGCGCGTCGCCGAGCCCGCCACCCAAAAGATTAAAAAACAGCACAGCGACGACGTGCCCACCTTGCAGTTCATCCAAAACCCTGACATTTTGCACACCATCGCCTCTCAAGCAAACCCTCCCTACTGCGTTGGCTTCGCCGCAGAGTCCGAAAACCTCATCGAGTTCGCCAGCGCCAAACGCCTCAAAAAAGGCATTCCACTGCTCATCGCCAACAACGGCCCCGCCACTTTTGGCGCCGATGACAACCAAGTGGTACTGATAGACGAGAACGGCGCGCATGAGTTGCCCAAACAAAGCAAAGCCGCGCTGGCACACACTCTGATGGCACAAATCGCCCAACGTTTAATAAGGAAATCATGAACATCGACATCAAAATCCTCAATGACAAAATCAAAAATCAACTGCCCGCCTATGCCACACAAGGCAGCGCAGGACTTGATTTGCGAGCCGCCATCGACACCGCCATCACACTCGAACCTGGTCAAACCGCGCTCATCCCGACGGGCATGGCGATACACCTTGACGATGCCAACTACGCCGCGTTGATACTGCCGCGCAGCGGACTCGGTCACAAACACGGCATTGTGCTGGGCAACCTCGTCGGCTTAATTGACTCCGATTATCAAGGCGAGCTCATGATTTCCACATGGAATCGCGGCCAAACCGCATTCACCATCGAGCCATTTGAGCGCATCGCCCAGCTGGTCATCGTACCCGTCGTGCAAGCGACGTTTAATCTCGTTAGCGAATTCGACCAGTCCGACCGTGGCGCAAGCGGCTTCGGCAGCACAGGCGTTAAATAATCACTTCGTTTTAAAATCCACTTCATACATTAGGACTCCCATGATTCAAACCGCCCTTCTCTCCGTCTCTGACAAAACAGGTGTGCTCGAACTCGCACAAGCCCTGCACGCACGCGGCGTCAAACTTCTCTCGACAGGCGGCACCGCCAAACTGCTCGCAGACAATGGCCTGCCCGTCATCGAAGTCGCCAACCACACGGGTTTCCCAGAAATGCTCGACGGTCGTGTGAAGACTTTGCACCCCAGCATCCACGGCGGCTTGCTCGCGCGTCGCGATTTACCAGAGCACATGGCCGCGATTGCGGCGCATGGCATCGAGACCATCGACATGCTCGTGGTCAATCTGTATCCGTTTGAAGCAACAGTGGCCAAAGCCGATTGCACTCTCGAGGACGCCATCGAAAACATCGACATCGGCGGGCCCGCCATGGTGCGCAGCGCAGCGAAAAACTGGCGCGACGTGGTCGTGCTCACCGATGCGGCACAGTATGCGCAGGTGCTCAGTGAGCTCAACACAAATGGCGACGTCTCTGACACCACCAAATTTAAATGCTCCGTCGCGGCATTTAACCGCATCGCGCAGTACGACTCAGCGATCAGCAACTACCTCTCCACACTCGACGCCGAGACACGCGACGTCAACGCACGCGCCGAATTTCCCGCGCAACACAACGCGAATTTAATCAAAGTTCAAGACCTGCGCTACGGCGAAAATTCTCACCAGTCCGCCGCACTCTACCGCGACCTGCACCCTGCTCCCGGCTCACTGGTCACTGCCGTGCAGTTGCAAGGCAAAGAGTTGAGCTACAACAACATCGCCGATGCAGATGCCGCATGGGAATGCGTCAAAGAATTCAGCGCACCCGCCTGCGTCATCATCAAACACGCCAATCCATGCGGCGTCGCCGTCGGCGCGAGCCTCGGCGAAGCTTATGACAAAGCCTTGAAAACCGATTCCACCTCAGCATTCGGCGGCATCATCGCCTTTAACGGCGTGCTCGATGGTGCGGCCGCGGCCGCTGTCGCCAAGCAGTTCGTCGAAGTGCTCATCGCCACCGATTACACCGCCGAAGCACTGGCAATTTTCAAAGCCAAAGCCAATGTCCGAGTGCTCAAAATCGATTTGTCGCTGGTACAAAAATCAGGCAGTGACTGGCAACAAGGCCGCAATGCGCAAGACATCAAACGCATCGGTTCAGGCCTACTGATTCAAACCTCCGACAACTTCGACGCGCCACTCGCTGATTTAAAAATCGTCACCGAGATCAAGCCGACCGCGCAACAAATGGATGACTTAATGTTTGCTTGGAAAGTCGCGAAATTCGTCAAATCCAACGCCATCGTCTACTGCGCGGGCGGCATGACGCTCGGCGTCGGCGCAGGCCAAATGAGCCGCCTCGACTCCGCCAAAATCGCCTCGATTAAAGCCGCCGCCGCAGGCCTGAGCTTGAGTGGCAGCGCCGTCGCCTCCGACGCGTTTTTCCCCTTCCGCGACGGCCTCGATGTCGTCATCGACGCAGGCGCCAGCTGCGTGATTCAACCCGGTGGTTCCATGCGCGACGACGAAGTGATTGCTGCCGCCAACGAGCGCGGCATCGCCATGGTGTTGACGGGCGTGCGTCATTTCAGACATTGATGACTTGAGACACGGAGACAATCATTTTTTCTCCGTGTTTTAATTTGCGTTCTAATCAATCAAATTAAAATCAAAATTAAACCTGTCAATTGTTTGTCATTGTTTGTTTGAGTTATAAAGTTTTTATGAAACCAACCCGTTATTATTTTCTCACCTACTTTAAACGCGTGCCCTCCGCATGGTTGCTTATTGTTCAACTGTGTATTCTGATTTCACTGCCGTTGTACAACAACAGTTTTGAAGAGCAAGCCATGTCCTGGTTGCTCGGCACACTCGCTTTGATTATGGTCGCATTGGTGATTCGCAACAGCCCGATTTTCACCAAAACAGGCATGACGCTGGTGGTGCTGGCCATGACGCTGTCGATATGGGCGGTTTTATCAGGCCGAGAAGACCTGCTCGCCTACGCGCACATCTGTGAAGCATTCGTGTATTTTTATGGCGCAGCCGCCATGGCCATGTACATGTTTGATGACCACGAGGTCACACGCGACGAGTTGTTCGCCGCTGCTGCGGTGTTCACTCTGCTGGTGTGGGGCTTCGCATTTTTGTATTCGGTTTGCCAGCAATGGTATCCAGGCAGCTTCACCGCCTCAGTCGATTCTGACGCGCCGCGTTCTTGGCTCGATTTATTGTTTTTAAGTTTCGCCATTTTAAGCGGTGTCGGCATGAGCGATATTTTGCCTGTGTCGCCGCCTGCTCGCGTTTTGACCGCCATAGAAATGTTTGGCGGCGTGATGTATTTAACCCTGGTGGTCACGCGCTTGCTCGGCATGGCCAATGGCAAACTCAAGCGATAACAATGATTTCCCCAATGACTCGGTTGATGCATTCCCCTCACTTTGACACAGAAAGTACGCACTAAAAAACAACAATGACAACCCCAACATTCACCCGCCTCCTTGGCATCGATCCCGGCCTGCGTTTCACAGGCTTTGGCGTGATTGATGTGCACCACCACACCATGCGTTATGTTGCCAGCGGTGTGATTAAGGTTGTGGGTGAGGCGTTGCCTGAGCGGTTGCGCTCGTTGATGGATGGTGTGCATGAGGTGATTGACACATATGCGCCGCATGAGTCGGTGATTGAGAAGGTGTTTGTCAATGTCAATCCGCAATCGACGTTGTTGCTCGGTCAGGCGCGTGGTGCGGCGATTGGCGCGTTGGTTTTGAAAGATTTACCGGTGCATGAATACACGGCGTTGCAATTAAAAAAAGCGGTGACAGGGCACGGCAAGGCGCACAAAGAACAGGTGCAAGAAATGGTCACGCGTCTGCTTAATCTACCGCGTGCGCCGCAAGCGGATGCGGCGGATGCTTTGGCGGCGGCGATTTGCCATGCGCAAAACCGCGTGCAACTCGCGGCATTATCGGGCAATGATGCGTTGGCAGGCTTGAGCCGCAAAGGCGTGCGAATCAAGAATGGGCGATTGGTGTCTTTATGATTGAACAACCGATTTACATTCTCGACACAAACATTTGGCTCGATTGGCTGGTGTTTTCACACGACGCCATGCCTTCGCTCAAGGCCATGCAGCTTGCCCACGAGATTGACATTATTTACACCGACGAGATGGCGGAGGAGTTGGCGGATGTGTTGTCCCGCGAGCATTTTAAGCTGTCACTCGAACAACAAAACACGGCGATGTCTGCCATGCGAGATGCGGCACGTGAGGTTGAGCGGCGGGCACCGACACAGCCTATTCGCTGCAAGGACAAAGACGATCAAGTGTTCATCGACACCGCATTGGCGTATCAAGTCGATTTTTTATTGAGCAAAGACAACCATTTGCTCGCGCTAAAAAACCGCGCAGCGAAGCAATTGGTGCGCATTGCGTCGCTCGATGATTGGTTCAATAAATTTAAAACCCAAAATACCCAAGCGGCATAACTTAAATCATTCATTAAGAACTTTGTGTGAATTTTTGGAACTGCAATGGCAAGACCCTTTATTTCGTCATTCCCGCATGGGGTTAGCGGGAATCCAGTGGTTTAGGCTTTTGAGTTTTATGATGCATCAAAACATACAACCACTGGATTCCCGATAAAAGCATTCGGGAATGATGGGTTTAAGATGTTTGTTATACAAGCACCGGAATTCCTCAACAATAAACCTTAACGAACCTTTTCGAATAAGCAAAATGAAACAACTCACCACCACCATTTTCACCACCATGAGTGCGCTGGCACAGCAGCATCAAGCGATTAACCTTGGCCAAGGTTTCCCTGATTTCGCGGCGGATGAGGCGTTGCTCAAAGCCGCTTACGAAGCGATGACACAGGGACACAATCAATACGCGCCGATGATGGGCACGGCCGCGCTGCGCCACACAGTGGCGGATTTGGTCAAAACGCATTATGGCTTTGATGCCAACGTGGACAACAACATCACCATCACGGCGGGCGCGTCCGAGGCACTTTTTTGCGCCATCATTGCCATCACCGAGCCTTCTGATGAGCTGATTATTTTAGAGCCTGCTTATGACTTGTACCGCCCAGCGATTCTCAATGCGGGCGGCGTGCCTGTCGGTGTGAACTTAACATTCAATGATGAAGGGATGTTTGTCGTTGACTGGCAAAAAGTCGAGCACGCCATCACGCCACGCACCCGCGCCATCATCGTCAACACACCCAACAATCCAACGGGCAACACCTTCACCGCCGACGATTTAATCGAGCTTGAACGCCTCGCAGAACAGTATGGTCTCTGGGTCATCAGCGACGAAGTGTATGAACACATGGTCTTTGATGGACAGATGCATCAATCTGCCTTGCGTCGGCCCGCACTCGCTGCGCGCACGATTCACGTCGCGAGTTTTGGCAAAACCCTGCACGTCACGGGTTGGAAAGTCGGCTATGTCATTGCTCCCGAAGCATTGACCCATGCGATTCGAGCGGTGCACCAGTTCAACACATTCACGGTCGCCACGCCACTGCAACTCGGCATCGCCACATATTTAAACAAGCACCCCAACGCCACACACGCGTTGCCCGCGTTTTATCAGGCCAAGCGCGATGCGTTTCGTGCGGGCTTAAGCCAGACCGCGCTCAAACTGCTGCCTTGTCAAGGCACGTATTTTCAGCTGGTCGATTACAGCGGCTTGGCGCAGTTTGCCCAGATGAGCGATGTGCAGTTTGCCGAACACCTCACCACCGAGCTTAAAGTCGCCGCCATCCCGCTCACGCCGTTTTATGGATACGCGCCTGAGCAAAAAATCGTGCGTTTTTGTTTCGCCAAAAAACAAGAGACACTGAATGCCGCCGTAGACAATTTAAAACAAGGCCTGTCTGCATGAAGCGCGTGTTCGTGCTTTCGTCGATTTGTGTGTTGACAGGTTGTGCCAATGTGCCCTTTGGCTCTTTGCCGCCAGCTGACTTAAAAATCCGCCCAGACACGTCCAAAACCCCGTTGGCAAAAATGGTGCGACTGGCGC
>CALMCK010000074.1 GCA_937862845.1 uncultured Burkholderiaceae bacterium
GTATTAAAAACGCCTTGAGTATATCAAGGCGTTTTTTTGCGTTTATGGTATTGATGGGGTATGTGGCCATTCTAAACTTTGATGGCCGTGCCGAGTTATCTGAGGTAATACGTGGTGCGCAGCATTTTGATGCGGGCGATGTAGTTTTGAGTTTCTGTGGGCATTTTGGCGAGTTTGAAGCGTTCGTAATTGCTGCCGTTGGCGCGTGGTTTGATGTAGTTGTCGACATTGCCCAGCCCCCAGTTGTAAGCGGCGAGGGTGAGCTCTAGGTTTTTGTTGTAACGTGTGTAGAGTTGGTCGAGGTATTGTGTCGCGGCGCGTGCCGAGTCTTCTGGGTGGTTTCGGTCTTTGAGTCCCATGTCGCGTGCGGTGGGGCTCATGAATTGAAACAGCCCTTTTGCGCCTGCGTGGCTGACGGCATTCGGGTCGCCTGCGGACTCTTGGTGCATGACGGCAGACAGCAGGCCTTTGGGTAGGTTTTCTTGTTTCTCTAGCTTTTCGAGTTCGAGTTTGCTGCGCCAGTCGTAGATTTTTTCTGCGATGGCGTCGTCCCCTGATTGATAGCCGAGCTCTTTGAGTATGGGCCACATGACAATGGCGCAGGCGGCTATCGCACCTGCGGCGAGTAGGCGCAGGATGAGTTTTTTGGGCGTGTTTTGAGAGATGTTTTTGCTCATGGTGTCGAGTGTGACAGAGGGCGTTTAATAATGTGCGGGGTTGTGCTCCGCGTTATGCGGCGGCAACTTGTTAGAATACCACAGCTGTTGGGTGCGGTCGCATGTGTGGGTGTAAATAATGAAAAAGCCATCAATAATGATGGCTTTTTACAGATACGAAGAAGGGCGATCAATGATTATTTGATTTTGGTTTCTTTGTAGATAACGTGCTTGCGGACCACTGGATCAAATTTTTTGATTTCCATTTTTTCAGGCATGTTGCGTTTGTTTTTGTCTGTGGTGTAGAAGTGACCAGTACCAGCAGTTGATTCGAGTTTGATTTTATCGCGCATGATGACTCCTTAGATGGCGTTGTTGGCGCGCAAGTCTGCGAGGACTGCGTCGATGCCGTTTTTGTCGATGGTGCGCAATGCGGCGTTAGAAATACGCAGACGCACGAAACGGTTTTCTGATTCTACCCAAAAGCGGCGGCTGTGCAGGTTCGGCAAAAAGCGGCGGCGGGTTTTGTTGTTGGCGTGAGAAACATTGTTTCCCGACATTGGGCGTTTACCCGTTACTTGACATACGCGTGCCATGATGGCTCCTTAAGTGTAACTTGTAACTGACTACTTCAAACCGTCGGTGGCTTTTGTTCGACCCTTTGCTGTGCTGCTGCGAGGGTTGCGCGGTTTGGACGCTGTTTGTTAACAAAAACCGATGTGTTTTGTGTACTTGAGCCAAACATTTTACGGTAATTATTCGATTTGTGCAAGGCTTTCTGTCGCTGCTCCACCAGAATGTGGCTTTTTTGATGCGACTAAAAGTCGCCCCACATTGTTTGGAGCGCAGCGATTGTGGCCAGACCTGCGGATTCTGTGCGCAGGATGCGGGGGCCAAGCAGTGTGCTGGTGAAGCCTGCGTCGGTGGCGTTGGTCACTTCATTGGCGTCAAAGCCTGCTTCTGGGCCGATGAGGATGGTGATGTTTTGATGGGCGGTGGGCTTGTCTAGGGATTTAAATGGCACGGCGGCGGCGGGGTGCAGCAGGAGTTTGTATGCGTCGTTGTTTTTTTGTTGGGCTAAAAATGCTTTGATGGTTTGCGGTTGTTCCAGCACGGGCAGAACGTTGCGTCCCGATTGTGCGCAGGCGGCGTGGACGATGCGTTGCCAGTGTTCGTATTTTTTGGCGGCGCGTTCGGGGGTGAGCTTGATTTGGCTTTTGTTTGAAAAAAGCGGGGCGATGTGGGTGACGCCGAGTTCGACGGCTTTTTCGATGGTCCAGTCCATTTTGTCGCTGGCGGAGAGGCATTGAGCGAGTGTGATGGGCAGTGGTGATTCGACGGCTTGGTTCAATACGGTCACTGTGTTGGCGCGCGCGGATTTTTTTTCGATATGGCTGAGCTGCGCACGCGCGGCGTGACCGTGGCCGTCGAAAATTTCAAATGCGTCGCCCACGCGCATTCGCAGGACATTCACGGCGTGGTGAAATACGTCGTTGGGTAGGCTGAATTCTTGGCCGATGTCGGCGAGTGGTGGTGGGCAGTAGAATCGATGTGTCATGCATTATTGTAGCTTAAATGAATCGCGGCAATTGACTCTATCGCTGCGCCTGTAGAATCCCGTACAATGGTGCTTTATATTATTGGAGCTTGACATGACGATTTCGTCTACTTTAGAAATTATCGAGGATATTCGTGCGGGTCGCATGGTGATTTTGGTCGATGAGGAGGACCGTGAAAATGAGGGTGATGTGATTATCGCGGCGGATTTCGTCACACCCGAGTCGATTAATTTTATGGCCAAGCATTGTCGTGGGCTGATTTGTTTGACGTTGACGCAGACGCGTTGTCAAGAGCTTGGTTTGACGATGATGGTCAATGATGGTGGCAATGGTACTCAGTTTGGCACGAATTTCACCGTGTCGATTGAAGCGCGTGAAGGCGTGACCACAGGCATCTCTGCGGCGGATCGTGCGCGCACAATTTCTGTGGCGGCGGGTGCGCAATTTAGCAAGGCCGATATTGTGCAGCCAGGGCATGTGTTTCCTCTGCGTGCGCTCGATGGTGGTGTGCTGGTGCGGGCGGGACACACGGAAGCGGGTTGCGATTTAGCGGCATTGGCTGGCTTGACGCCAGCGTCGGTGATATGCGAAATCATGAAGGACGATGGCGAGATGGCGCGACTGCCTGATTTGCTTGAATTCGCTGCAGAGCATGGCTTGAAAGTTGGCACGATTGCCGATTTAATCGCTTATCGCAGTGAGCGCGAAACCTTGGTCACGCGTGTCGGTGAGCGTGAAATGGTGACGGCGCATGGTACATTCAATGCCATCGTCTATCAGGACGCATGCGCGGACAGCACCCATTTGGTGTTGTGCAAGGGCGACGTGGCGACGGCAGATGTCGTGCCAGTGCGGGTGCATGAGCCTTTGTCGGTTTTGGATGTGTTGGAAATCGGGCAAACCACGCACTCGGTGTCGGTCGGTGCGGCGCTCGAACACATTGAGAAAAAAGGCATGGGCGTGGTGGTTTTGCTCAATTGCCAAGAGTCATCAGCGCGTTTGGTCGAGCAGTTTGGCCGATTGACCGCAGTGTCTAAAGGCGATGCCGTCAAAAATAAAACGCCGACAGAATTACTGTTGTACGGCATCGGGGCGCAAATCCTCAAAGACGTCGGCGTGCGCCGCATGACGCTGCTCGGCAGCCCACGAAAAATGCCATCTATGGGTGGTTTTGGGCTCGAGGTGGTGGGCTTCACAGACGTTTAACGCATGGTTTTTTTCGCGTGCCATGCGCACAAAAGCATTCGGCGCGCATCGCGCGCCACACCATTTTATAAAACTTTGAAGGAGTGATTATGCGTACCCAATGGGTTATCGGTAACTGGAAAATGAACGGCGATTTGGCTTCAAATGCCGCCTTGATTAAAGCGCTGCACTCGACGGCAGGCATCACAAAAATGGCAGTGTGCGTGCCATTCACCCACCTCGCGCAAGTGCAGGAGTTATTGCAAGGCAGTGCGGTTCAGCTGGCTGCTCAAGACATCAGCCAATTTGAAAAAGGCGCTTACACGGGTGAAATCTCGGCAAACATGCTCAAAGAATTCGGTGTGCAATTGGTGCTCACAGGGCATTCAGAACGCCGTCATATTTATGGTGAGAATGATGAAATGGTGGCCGCCAAAACCCTCGCTGCGATGAACGCAGGCCTCACGCCGATTGTCTGCCTCGGCGAGACACTGGATGAACGTGAAGCGGGCTTGGCTCAAGCCGTTGTGCTGCGCCAGCTCAATGCCGTCATCGCACAGATTGGCGCAGAAAACCTAAGCAAAACCATACTCGCGTATGAGCCTGTCTGGGCCATCGGCACAGGCAAAACCGCCAGTCCAGCGCAAGCGCAAGAAGTACACTCGTGGTTGCGCGCCGCGCTCACCGCGCACAATGCGGCGGGTGTCAGCATACTGTACGGAGGCAGTGTCAAGGCCTCAAACGCTGCGGAGATATTTGGTCAGCCCGATGTAGATGGCGGCTTGATTGGTGGCGCAGCATTGATTGCCGAGGATTTTTTGGGGATTTACAACGCGATTTAATGGCGCTCAATTAAATCGCGAAAGTCACATGCATGGTGCGGAGCGGGTTTGTTTATTTGCTTTTACCAAAAATACCCAAACCCAATCCCGCCAAAATAAATGCCGAGCCCGAGATGCGATTAAATCGATGCATGCGCACGGGTGATGCCAGATAGCGAGACATCTGCGTGCCGCCGAGTGCGTAGACGCACATCCATGAGATTTCGATGGTGGCGAATACAGTCAATAATACAAAGGCTTGTGGCGCGACGGGCGCTTGTGCATTGATGAATTGTGGAAAAAACGCCAGCCCAAATAAAATCGCTTTTGGATTGGACATCGCGACAGCGATGCCCGTGCGAAACTGAATGAAAAACGAGGGTGCGCGTTTCGTCGCAGGCTTGAGGTGTTCGGCAGCGTCAAAGTCCTCTGCCGCAGAAGCCTCGGACGCATCGCTGGTGCGCCACATCTGTATGCCAAGATAAATCAAATACGCAGCGCCCACCCATTTGAGTGCGGTGAACAAGACCTCGGAGGCTTGCAAAATCGCACCCAGTCCGCTCATTGATAAAAGTAAAATCAGCAGCACGCCGACCACAGCGCCGAGCAATGTGGGCCAAGCCGCACGCAAGCCAAAGCGAATGCCACTGGTCATGGCGAGCAGCATATTTGGCCCTGGTGTGCCAGAGATAAAGAAAACAGCGGTGATGTACACCAATAAAAGTTCAAATGAAATGGGCATGGTGGTCTTTTTTGGGTTGAAAAACTGAAGTTGGCTGAGAAAATGCAGCCATTGAAATTTCGTTCATGCACATGCATTTTAGCCCAATCGCCAGCACGCATCTGCTAAAATACACAGTCTTTTGCAATATTTAATCAAATAACACGAAGCACGCAGTTGCTGCGATTTTTATTTTCAGCCAGTTTATAAAACCTCAAAGGAAGTTATTTAATATGTCGGCCAATCAAATCAAAATGTCCAATGCCATCCGCGCCCTGTCAATGGATGCGGTTCAACAAGCCAACTCAGGTCATCCTGGTATGCCCATGGGCATGGCGGACATCGCCACGGCACTGTGGAATCCTGCCAATGGTTTCATCAAGCACAATCCAAAAGATGCCAAATGGGTGAACCGCGATCGTTTCGTTTTGTCCAATGGCCACGGCTCGATGTTGCTGTACTCTTTGTTGCATCTGACCGGCTACAACTTGTCGATGAAAGACATTAAAAACTTCCGCCAGCTCCACTCTAAAACCGCTGGTCATCCTGAATACGGTTTCGCCGACGGCATCGAAACCACCACAGGTCCGCTCGGTCAAGGCTTGACCAATGCGGTTGGTTTTGCACTGTCTGAAAAATTATTGGGTCAAGAGTTCAACAAAAAAGACCACACCATTGTCGATCACACCACATGGACGTTCCTCGGTGATGGTTGCATGATGGAAGGCATTTCGCACGAAGCAGCTTCGCTCGCAGGCGTTTGGAAACTCTCAAAACTCATCGCACTCTACGATGACAACAGCATCTCCATCGACGGTCGCGTCACACCATGGTTTGGCGACGACACGCCCGCACGTTTTGAATCGTATGGTTGGAATGTGATTCGCGCGGTTGACGGTCATTCGGCACAAGCAGTCGCCGCCGCCATTAAGGCCGCGCAAAAAAATGCAGCCGACGACAAAGGTCCGACGCTGATTTGCTGCAAAACCCGCATCGGCGAAGGCTCGCCAAAATTCGCCGACACCGATAAAGTTCACGGCGCGCCACTCGGCGCTGACGAAATCGCCGCCACACGCGCACACATTGGCTGGGAATACCCCGCATTTGTCGTGCCGCAAGACGTCTACGACGCATGGGATTCAACTCAATCAGGCGCGAAGCTGCAAGCCGATTGGCAAGCAGGCTTTGACAAATACGCCAAGGCTTACCCAAAAGAAGCGAAAGAATTCACCCGTCGCATGAAAGGCGAATTACCAGCGAACTTCCCTGCCGTGGTCGAAAAATACCTCAAAGAATGCAACGACAAAGCAGAAACCATTGCCACACGCAAATCATCGCAAAACGCGATTGAAGCCTACGCGAAAGTATTGCCAGAATTTTTGGGTGGCTCAGCAGACTTGACCAGCTCAAACCTCACCAACTGGTCAACTTGCACGCGCCTCGTGCCCGGCGAATGGGGCAACCACATCAGCTACGGCGTGCGCGAATTCGGCATGAGCGCGATTATGAATGGCGTGGCCCTGCACGGCGGCTACCTGCCATTTGGCGCGACCTTCCTCACGTTTTCTGACTACTCACGCAACGCGATTCGTATGGCCGCGTTGATGAAAATCCGCACCTTGTTTGTCTTCACCCACGACTCGATTGGCGTCGGCGAAGACGGTCCGACGCATCAACCCGTCGAGCACACCGCCAGCCTGCGCTTGATTCCAAACCTCGACGTGTGGCGTCCGTGCGACACCACCGAATCAGGCGCGGCATGGGGCGCAGCGATACAGCGCACCGACGGCCCATCGACCATGATTTTCACCCGTCAAAATTTGCAATTCATGAAACGCAACGCCACGCAATTGAAAAACATCGCCAAAGGTGGCTATGTGTTGCGCGACGTTAAAGCCGCTAAAGAAATCACGAAAATCGTCATCATGGCGACAGGCTCAGAAGTCGATTTGGCCGTTAAAGCCGCCGACGTACTCGCCAGCAAAGGCGTCAGCACGCGCGTGGTTTCTATGCCGTGCACCGAAGCATTTAACCGCCAAAGCGCCGCGTACAAAAAATCAGTGTTTGGTGATGCACAAGTCCGCATTGCCGTCGAAGCAGGCGTGACCGACACATGGTGGCGCTACGGCTGCACCGCTGTCGTCGGCATGGAACGCTTCGGTGAATCCGCTCCTGCGCCAGAGTTGTTTAAATTGTTTGGGTTTACCGTGGACAATGTCGTCAACACGGCGTTGCAGGCGTTGGCGTAAGTAAGTTGGGGTGAGCACAGCGAACCCCAACATGAAAGAGCTGAAGTGCTGGCATGGCGCGTTGGGGTTCACGAAAGGCGTTCACCCCAACCTACGTGATTCGGTTAAAAGATGTTTAAAAAAACATAAGTACTGTGTCTTTAATGAAAAGTTTAAATATGCCTGAAAATAATGAAGCAAAAGGCTTCGGAGGGTGGCTGATTTTATTAGGTTTTAGCGTGCTATTGTCTCCAATTAAAATTGGCTATTCGTTATACAAGGATTATTCGGATTTTGTTTTTAAAGAGGAATATCGAATAATACTTGGAACGTTTGAGAGCACTTTTAAAGCTTCTCTTTATGTTGAGTGTGTCACAGGCATCATCTTGTTTTTCGCTAGTTTGTACACTGTTTATTTATTTTTTGCTAAAAAACGCCTTTTCCCAAAATGCTGTATTGTGATTCTAGAGTTGTCCGTTATATTTGTTTTAATAAATATTTTAATGAACAGATTTTATAATCCAATGTTTGTTCAGGACAGAGGAATAGTCTTTGAAATGTCTTCTGAACTAATCAAAGTCGGGATATGGGTACCGTATTTGTTGTTTTCAAAACGAGTTAAAGCAACTTTTATAAAGTGACCGCGTACCCCGCAGCCGTAGACTGCCATGAGCGCAGCGAATCGCAGGTTTTTCGGTGCATCCCCCGCGATTCGCTGCGCTCATGGCGGACTACGTAAAGATTCACACTTCAATAAAGTTTAAAAAAGCGCGGATGACGCGGCAATTCATCATCCAATCGATAAAAACGAGGGAAACATTTAACAATCTATAGGAGAAAAGCATGACCATCAAAGTAGCCATCAACGGATACGGCCGCATCGGCCGCAACATTTTACGCGCGCATTACGAAGGCGGTAAAACGCACGACATCGAAATCGTGGCGATTAACGATTTGGGCGACGCGACGATTAACGCGCACTTGACCCAGTACGACACCGCACACGGTAAATTCCCCGGCACAGTCACAGTCGATGGCGACTCCATCGTTGTCAATGGCGATAAAATCAAAGTCTTCGCCGAACGCGATCCTGCCAAATTGCCTTGGGGCGAACTTGGCGTGGACGTGGTGATGGAATGCACCGGCTTTTTCACGACCAAAGAAGCGGCGTCAAAGCACATCGCAGGCGGCGCGAAAAAAGTCATCATCTCAGCACCGGGCGGTAAAGATGTCGATGCGACCATCGTTTATGGCGTCAACCACAGCGTACTCAAATCCACCGACACCGTGATTTCAAACGCATCATGCACCACCAACTGCCTCGCACCATTGGTTAAACCATTGAACGACACCATCGGTTTGGTCAGCGGCTTGATGACCACCATTCACGCCTACACCAATGACCAACGCTTAACCGACGTCTACCACGAAGACATCCGCCGCGCCCGCTCTGCCACCATGAGCATGATTCCCGCGAAAACGGGTGCAGCCGCAGCCGTCGGCCTCGTGTTGCCAGAGTTGAATGGCAAACTCGACGGCTACGCCATCCGCGTACCGACGATTAACGTGTCATTGGTTGATTTATCTTTCGTCGCCGCGCGCGACACATCGGTTGACGAGATCAACAGCATCATGAAAACTGCCTCGGAAGGTGCGCTCAAAGGTATTCTCAATTACGTCACTGCACCGTTGGTGTCCGTTGATTTCAACCACGACCCCGCGTCATCGTCATACGACACCAGCCTCACCAAAGTGTCGGGTCGCTTGGTTAAAGTCGGCAGCTGGTATGACAACGAATGGGGTTTCTCAAACCGCATGCTCGACACGACTGTCGCGTTGATGTCAGCGAAGTGATTGAGTTTTAAATAAAACAGGCGCATCATTCGTGGTGCGCCTTACGCATTAATAAATATAATTTAGGTGTTTATGTCTAATAGAATAAAAATAGCAATTTTACTGACGTCTTTCTCGATGTTGACAGCCCAGGCACAAGTTACGTCTGCTCATACCAAAGGTAACGTCATGGCTCAGTTTTCAACATGTCATGCCCCAGACTTGTTTAAAGCGATTGCAGCCAATCCAAAAGTTTTCTCGAGTGCGCCACTTGGGACGCTTGACGCTGGTAAATACATAAAGGTAAAGAGCAGAGACGGTATGGCGGATGGTGTCGATGCGAGAATAGTTTTTAAAAATCCCATCACGATTGATGGTATGAAGGTATTGGGCTTTTACGACAGTTATGATTCAACTCTTGCAAAAATTAGCGCTGAACTGGGTAGCTTTTTATTTTGGGGCTTCTATGTTGCAGGGACACCTCTGGAAGTTAGTAAACAGTTTAATCAAACGGTACCGGACGCTAACCACCTACAAACACAGGTGGATGGTAGTTTTTCAAAAAACGAAATTCGATACATTACGTCTCCTATCGGGGTTTGGGAAAAAGTGGGCAATGAGTCAGCGGGCAAAATTGCCAAGGCTGGGACGGTTGAACGTGCTTTACTGCTCGAGCAAATAAGCAATGAAGACAGTAAAAAAATGGGTTTTGACACACCTGTGACAACAATTTTTTGCACAATACAGGGCAGTGTTGACGAGGAGTTGTTAAAGTTTGAACGTCCTGATATTTCAAAATAAATGAGGTTTTAAATGAAAAAAGTTTTATTAATGTCGATTTGCTTTACATTGTTGGGTTGTGCAGCGACCGGAAATGTGAATCAAGTTGGAGCTAACAATTGTCGTGTTGTGATTCAGAGCTTGCTCAAAGCTGACAAGGATCAAGCCATACCGTCAGTTGATTTACTCCCTGCTCTGAACCAATGCGTTGCATTCTCTGAAACCCGTGGGGCTCAATTGAGTGCGAACTCTTACGAATTGAAAGGGGCTTACCATTCAATGAGAAAAGAGCCTTTACTGGCGGTAGCGGCGTATGAAAAAATGTTTGAAGTGGCGCCTTACAAAACGAAAGAAATGTGGCGTAATGTGTCCTTGGCTATTTCATATAGAGATTCAAAACAATACGACAAGTCTATTGCAACGCTTGAGAGAGCCTTAAAAAACAATCCGCCT
>CALMCK010000075.1 GCA_937862845.1 uncultured Burkholderiaceae bacterium
CAACACGTCGATTTCACCCGCTATGTACGCGTCGATTTGCACTTTAATCGAACCAATCAAATCATCAATGTGTGGTGCGTCGCCGATGCCGACGTTGTGCGACACGATTTTGGCTTTAATGCGGTTGAAAAAACCCAAGCCTTTGCCGCCGATGGCGGTGGTTTGGATGTTGTCCACGCCTGCTTCGGTCCAAGTTTTCAATTGGGCCGTCGCCGCACGCATGATGTTGGTGTTCATACCGCCGCACAGACCTTTGTCCGTGCTGACCATGATGAGACCTGCGCCTTTGACTTCAGGGCGTGTGACCAAAAATGGATGCTTGTATTCTGGATTGGCCGTGCCGAGCTGTGCTGCGATGTTGCGGGCTTTTTCAGCGTACGGACGAGCTGCGCGCATGCGGTCTTGTGCTTTGCGCATTTTAGATGCCGCCACCATTTCCATGGCTTTGGTGATCTTGCTGGTGTTTTGTACTCTTTTAATCTTGCCGCGCATTTCTTTGGTCCTTGCCACGTTTATTCCTTTTTCTTTAGTTAAGGATTTATTCTAAATCTTTAACTCAAACTCAACTCAAATAAATTGGAAACCAATGCTTAGAATGCTGCGTCTTTTTTGAATGTCTTGACCGCTGCGTCGAGCAATGCTTCGTTTTCTTTGCTGACTTCTTTGCTCGACTCAATCGATTCCACCAAAGCTGCGTGACTTAATTTGAGGTAGTCGTGCAAACCTTTTTCAAATGGCAAGACGTTGTTCACGTCGAGGTCATCCAAGTAGCCATTGTTGGCGGCGTACAAAGAGGCTGACATTTCCCAAACTTGCAAAGGCTTGTATTGGTTTTGCTTGAGCAATTCAGTCACGCGGCGACCGCGTTCGAGTTGCTTACGGGTGGCTTCGTCCAAGTCAGAAGCGAACTGCGCGAATGCGGCGAGCTCACGATACTGGGCCAAGTCGGTGCGAATACCGCCAGAGAGCTTTTTAACCGCTTTGGTCTGCGCTGCACCACCCACACGAGAAACCGAAATACCCGCATTGATCGCTGGGCGTACGCCCGCGTTGAACAAGTCGGTTTCCAAGAAAATCTGGCCGTCGGTGATCGAAATCACGTTGGTTGGTACGAATGCAGTCACGTCACCCGCTTGGGTTTCAATCACTGGCAATGCGGTCAACGAACCTGTTTTGCCTGTTACGGCGCCATTGGTGAATTTGGTCACGTAGTCTTCTGACACACGCGCTGCACGTTCGAGCAAGCGGCTGTGTAGGTAGAACACGTCGCCAGGATAAGCTTCACGTCCTGGTGGACGACGCAACAGCAGAGAAATTTGGCGATAGGCCCATGCTTGCTTGGTCAAGTCATCATAGATGATCAATGCGTCTTGACCACGATCGCGGAAGTATTCGCCCATGGTGCAACCTGCGTATGGCGCGAGGTATTGCATCGCGGCCGAATCAGATGCGGTGGCAGAAACGATGATGGTGTAGTCCATCGCGCCGTGCTCTTCGAGCTTGCGCACCACGTTGACAATCGATGAGGCCTTTTGACCGATGGCCACATAGACGCAAATCATGTTTTTGCCTTTTTGATTGATGATCGCATCAATCGCTACGGCGGTTTTACCTGTTTGGCGGTCACCAATAATCAATTCACGTTGACCACGGCCCACTGGCACCATGGCGTCAATCGCTTTGATACCTGTTTGCACGGGTTCATCCACCGATTTACGCCAAATCACGCCTGGCGCAACTTTTTCAATCACGTCTGTTTCAGTGGTGTTGATGGCGCCTTTGCCATCAATCGGTGCGCCCAAAGTGTTGACCACTCGGCCGAGCAATGCATCACCGACGGGAACTTCCAAAATGCGACCCGTGCATTTGACGATGTCGCCTTCTGAAATGCCTTCGTACTCACCCAAAATCACCGCGCCGACTGAGTCACGCTCTAAGTTCAAGGCCAAGCCAAAGACTTCGCCTGGGAATTCCAGCATTTCACCTTGCATCACGTCTGACAAGCCGTGCACACGGCAAATACCGTCGGTGACTGAAACGACGGTGCCTTGCGTGCGCAAGTTCGCCGAATCGTCCACGCCTTGAATGCGACTTTTGATCAATTCGCTGATTTCTGATGGGTTGAGTTGCATATTCTGCTCCAAAATGGTTCACGACGGCGACGCACGTGCGTTGCCCGCTAAATTCGATACTGTTACTATACTGATGCCGCTGAGTCTGACGTTCTGCTTATGCCTTTAAGGCTGTTTGCATGTTCATCAACTTCGCGCGCACGGACATGTCGAGGACTTCATCGCCGACTGTCACACAAAAACCGCCAATCAAAGACTCGTCCACGTTGAAATTCGGATTGAGCTTTTTGCCCAACTTGCTTTCCAACGATGCGGTCAAATCACTCGCTTGCGCCGCATCCAAAGGAAATGCCGACACAATGTGTGCATCCGCCGAACCTTCAAACGCATGTCGCTGTGCTGCAAATGCGACATAAACCGCTGGCAACGCTTCAACACGTGATGAGGCCACAATTGCTTTGAGGAAGTTACCCATGCCTGCGGAAGTCGGCTTAATCGCCGCTTCCAAAACACTGGACAATTGATCGCTCGTCACACTTGGGTTATTCGCCAACTGACGCACGTCGTCTAGAGCCGCGACATTCGCCGCCGCGCTCAAAAACACATCCCATGCAGGCAGCGCGTTTTCTGACTTCGCCACATCAAATGCGGCTTGTGCGTACGGGCGGGCGATGGTGCTAATTTCTGCCATGATGACTCCGTTATGCTACGTTACTGATTATCAAGGACAATCTTACAATTTTACAATTGCGCCTTGTACTGCGCCAACAAGTCCGCGTGGTTCTGCGGGTTGATCTCACGGCGCAAAATTTGCTCTGCACCCGACACCACCAAGCTCGATACTTGATCACGCAAAGACTCTTTGGCGCGCACAATTTCTTGAGCCGCGTCGGCTTTGGCTGCAGCGATGATGCGTGCGGCTTCGGCAGATGCGGTTTCTTTGGCTTGCGCTTCAACGGCTTGCGCACGTTTTTCAGCATCGACCAAAAGTTGATGTGCGTGTTCGCGTGCTTCTTTTTCGAAGCCAGCCGATTTGAGCTTGGCTTCTTCAAGACTGCGATTGCCTTTATCCGCCGCCGCCAAACCTTCAGCGATTTTGGTGCGACGCTCATCAATCGCACCCATCATAGGCGGCCAAATGAATTTCATAGTCACCCAAACCAAGATAAAAAACACAATGGCTTGGATGAACAAAGTAGCATTGATATTCACAACTTTATTCCTTTATGTGCGCGTTAACCGCGCAAACAATGCCGCCATCGACTGATGACGAGCGCATCTCCAACAACTGGCAATTAACCTGCAAATGGATTCGCGAATGCGAACATCATTGCAACGGCCACACCAATAATGAAGGCCGCGTCAATCAAACCTGCCAAAAGGAACATTTTTGTTTGGAGCTTGTCCATCAATTCTGGCTGGCGTGCTGATGCTTCAACCACTTTACCACCCATTAAGCCAATACCGATACACGCACCCAATGCGCCCAAACCGATAATCAAACCACATGCAATCGCTACGTAACCACCCATGACAAACTCCTTAGTTAAAAAAATAAAACAACAAAACCACTTAAAAAAACAACAACTTAAATACTGATTAGTGAGACTCGTGCGCTTGGCCAACATACACCAGCGTGAGCATCATGAAAATAAAAGCTTGCAACAACACCACCAACACGTGGAACAGCGCCCAAATCGAACCCGCCACCACATGACCAAACGCCAAAGCAACACTTGTGCCAATACTGTCTGTGGCCCATGCCGCGCCCATCGTGGCAATCAGCGCAAAGAGCAGCTCGCCTGCAAACATATTACCAAACAGTCGAACACCCAAAGAAACTGTTTTAGAGAAATACTCAACGCAGTTAATCAACAAATTAGGCAAAATCAAAGACCAGTGCTTGCCAAATGGTGCGCTGATCAACTCGCGCCCAAAGCCGCCCGCACCTTTGATTTTAAAGCTGTAGTAAATCATCAAG
>CALMCK010000076.1 GCA_937862845.1 uncultured Burkholderiaceae bacterium
GGCTTATACTTTGAGAGGCAATGGTATCGCCCCAGTAGCTCATCGGGAAGAGCGTAAAAACGAAGAAAAACAAAAATCAATCCAAACATTCAAACACGTTGCTGAAATGTGGTTTGACAGATGGAAGGCTGGTGATATTACACAAAAGCACGCGGAAAACACTTGGCGAAGATTGGAAAATGATATGTTTCCCACTATTGGGAAGATGAGCATTCATACAATTACTCTCAAAAACATCAGCCATATTTTTGAAGAAATTGATAAACGGGCTCCTGTGATTGCACAAAAACTTTGGTCAGCTTGTAACAATATTTTTAGTTATGCCTGTATCCGAGGGATTATTGCAAACAACCCACTGGCAAATATTAAGCGTAGTGATTTGCTGGTTGCCAAACACATCACTGTTAATCAACTTCGCATCCGTACTGAGGAGCTACCCAAATTATTACGAGATATTGATAATTACGACGGTACGTTGGTGCGCATCGGCCTTCAACTCATGACTTTGACCTTCGTTAGGCATGGGGAATTACGTGGGGCATCATGGGATGAGTTTGACTTTGCAAAAAAACAATGGCTCATCCCTGCATCGCGAATGAAAATGTCTACGCCGCATATTGTTCCCCTTGCCAAACAAACCATTGAGTTATTAGAAAAATTGAAAGAAATAAACGGGCATCGAAGCCACTTATTTCCCAGCACCAAAGGAGATGGTCGCATTATGAGTGATGGCACGTTAAACAAAGCACTTCACTTGATGGGATACAAGGGGCGGCATACAGTACACGGCTTTCGTGGTCTGGCATCAACGGCATTGCATGAGCTTGGTTACAAAGAGGCGCATATCGAGTTACAGTTAGCTCATCAAGCCAGAAACAAAGTCAGCTCAGCGTATAACCACGCCAAATACATTCCCGAAAGAACAAAAATGATGCAAAACTGGGCAGATTATTTAGACAAAAATCGACTCGAATCAGCCGTTCTCGAGTAAATACTGTTTAACGGCTTCAAACTGTTTATCGGTCAATTTATTCATGAATAAAAACTCTTGCAGTGGTGTCCAAGGTGTTTCATCAATGACCAATTCTTCGTAAATTGGATTGAAATATTCATCTACAAATTTTTCGACCAGCGCTTGGGGCAATTCTATTTCTGCGAACATTGTATAATGCACTTGCTTAATCGCTTCCGCAAAATCTTGGCCATCTTCGACCCGTCGCAAGATGTAATACGCCTCTTCGACATACTCATCAGCCTCGGCGGAACAAGTCCGACCAAAATCATATTTGCACAGTAATCTATTCAACCCAGAAACAGTTATTGGTCTTTCATTCGTATCCATACAGCCCCTCGTCAATTAAAATCATACATTCTCTAGATAAACATCCAAAGCTCGTAACACCTCCAAAGCACCACCCTCCAACCCCACATCCTGCTCGCGTCCGACCTTGGCCTCGGTGGTGTTAATCCGAATCAAATGCGTCTTATTTTTGCGCGTTAAGCGCTCAGAAAGATTTCGCACTGTGGGAATTGCCTTCCCAGCTCCCATCTCAATGATGACCGTATCTCCAACTGATTCCAGCCAATCACGCTGACGAATAAATTGAAACTCACTCCGCCAAGGCAACCAAAACGCATCATTAAACATTAAAATATTTGGACGCGCCAAGCCACCACAGCTTATGCAATATGGTTTAGCACTGAGCAAACGACAGTTATCCTCATCCACCACAGGCATGAACTCATCCGCAGACCAAATCTCACCATCACAGGCACGAATACACTGCAAATGATGAATTGAGCCGTGGCACTCATAGATACGCTTCTCGTCAAATCCCGCCTTCTGAAACTGCCCATCGACATTGCTCGTGAACACAAAATAATCATCATTTTTAGCATGTGCCCATCGTCGCAAAATCGAAAAACCCTCATGCGGAATCGTGGCACGATAGCTATTCAAACGCCAACCATAAAATCCCCATGCTAAAGCCGAGTCGGTTTCAAACAAAGTCGGTGTCGCCATCGCCTGAAAGTTTTTACCCAAACTTGCCAAAGCAGGAAACGCTCCCCAAAAACCACCCACACCACGAAAATCGGGCAAACCCGAATCTACGCCCATCCCTGCGCCTGCGCTGATGATGAGTCGGTCGGCAGATTGAATGAGTTTCGCAGCGCGTGCGATTTCATCGGCATCAAACATTTTTTCCCCTATCGCAAGTTATAAAGACACAAAATAGCCGCCCAACCACTGGGCAACTGATTCGGTGGAAACTCCAATTTATTGCCATACTTAACCAACATCTCTAAAAAATAC
>CALMCK010000077.1 GCA_937862845.1 uncultured Burkholderiaceae bacterium
CAAACAACCACGTCAACACTTCAATCCCCGCATGCGGATGCGCGGAAGGGCCACCATTTAAGGAGGGCAGTGGTCCGAAATGGTCAACAAACACAAAAGGCCCAACAGACGCGAGTTGCGCGGTGGGTAATGCGCGCAGGACGATTAAATTATTGCCTACACGGGCTTGCTGGGCGCGGATTTTGAGTGCGGTGTTCATGGATGCTCCTTTTATGTGTTGGGATTTGGATACTGTACGCCGATTGGGCGTTTTAATATACTGTAAAACTAAAAACAGAATTGTCCAAATGAGAGGCGGAAACCCTTTCAGCCAAAGCAGTCGGCGGTATATCGCGCAGCTTACCAATTGGCCGTACATTTATGCGCACTGGGCTGTGCTTATCAATGCAAAACGGTTAAAATAAACGCTTATTTAACAAGGAGTCCCCCATGACATTCGCCACCACAGACCTTTGCGACGCATTCGAAACCGACATCCACGCAGGTAAAATCACCATACTGCCACCTGTGTTTCAGCACTATGGCCAAGCCAGTCGCTTTCATGGGCAAGCCGTCACTATCAAAGCGTTTGAGGACAACACACTCATCAAGCAGATTTTAGAAAACGAAGACGGCACAGGAAAAATACTGATCATCGACAGCGGCGCCAGCCTGCGGTGCGCCGTGGTCGGCGGCAACCTCGCCACATCGGCTGTCAAAAACGGCTGGGCAGGTCTCATCGTCAACGGCTGCATCCGCGATGTCGGCGAAATCATGCCGCTGAACATCGGCGTGCGCGCACTCGCAACACACCCGCTGCGATCGATTAAGCGCGGGCTCGGTGTGCGCGACGTGCGCGTGGACATACAGGGCGTGGCCGTGAATCCGAACGACTGGTTGTATGCCGACGCGGATGGGGTTTTGGTGAGCGGGGTGGCGTTGAGCCTTTAAGAAAAGCAAAGGCTAATGCAGCTTGGATGAAGAAAGCTCTGCTCGACAGTGGATGAAGTACGCAAGTGGTTCATCTGTATCACTCGATGTTTGAATTTTCACAAACACACACAAAACAGTAATTTAACATAATATAAATTATGCGAATATATTAATGGGTCTTCACGATTTTACAATTGGCCTACTTTGTTTCAAATCCATCACAACCCAAAACTCAATGCCACTCGATAAGTAATGAATGATGCCAAATATGCCAGCGCAAATAAATAGCCTGCGGTGATGAGCGGCATTTTCCAGCCGCCAGTTTCTCGTTTAATCGCGGCGAGCGTTGACAGGCATTGCGGTGCGAATACGAACCATGCGAGCACGGACAATGCGGTGGCCATTTGCCACTGACTGGCGATGATTGGGATGAGCGCGCCGTCGTCACCATTGCCTGCTACTGCGTAGACAGTGGCCAGCGAGCTGACCAGCACTTCGCGTGCGGCCATGCCTGGGACGAGCGCGATGCTGATTTGCCAGTTAAAGCCGATCGGGGCGAAAATGACGTTGAGCCAATTGCCGAGGATGCCTGCGAAGCTGTATTCAATCGCTGCGCCTGTCGCGCCAACGGGTGCGCTTGGAAAACTGGCGAGAAACCACATGAGGATAGTGAGGATGAGGATGTTGCCGCCGACCCGTTTGATGAAAATCTCGACACGCTGCCACAGACCGAGGGCCAGATTGCGAATATTTGGCCAATGGTAATCGGGTAATTCCATCATTAGATTGCGCATGTGTTGATGTCGGCCATACAGCTTAAGTGCCAAAGCGACGATAAATGCCGATAAAATACCTGCAAAATACAATATAAACAACACAAGCCCCTGCAAATTGAATCCTGCAAAAACAGTCGTCGCTGGGATAAATGCGCTGATGAGTAAGGCGTACACAGGCAAGCGCGCTGAGCATGTCATCAATGGCGCGATGAGAATCGTCACCAGTCGATCGCGTGGATTCGGGATGGTGCGCGCGGCCATAATGCCGGGAATCGCGCAAGCAAATGATGAAAGTAATGGAATGAATGAGCGGCCCGATAAACCCACACTGCCCATTAAACGATCCAACAACAACGCGGCACGCGGCAAATAGCCAGACTCCTCGAGCAGCAATATAAAGAAAAACAAAATAATAATTTGCGGTAAAAACACAATCACACCGCCCAAGCCTGCGATTAAGCCATCGACGATAAAGCTTTTAAATATGCCTTCTGGCAGCACCGCCCCGACCTGCTCGCCGACAAATGATGCGGCGATTTGTATCCATTCCATCGGCGCTTCGGCCAATGAAAACACGGCCTGAAAAACCAAAAACAACACCACGGCCAAAATCGCAGAGCCTAAAAACGGGTGCAAAAACACCTTGTCCAAACGGTCTGTGTTCACCGGCGGTGTGGCCTCGTGCAGGTTCATGCTGTGCAATATGGCGCGCACGCGTGCTTGATCGCTCTGGCTGTGTTCGCCAGCATCCGCTTGCAAATGGCCCACTTCGGCGATGCTCTGGGCGCCCCGCTGCTCATGCAGCAAGTCTAAAATCGACTGCAAAGCATGCGCACCATCGCTTTTCACACCGACTGTGCTCACCACAGGCACACCGAGCTCACGAGACAATGTGTCCAAATCCACCGCAATCCCACGTCGTTGGGCCACATCCATCATATTGACCGCGACCACCACGGGCAAGCCCGTGCGTTGCACAGCCAGCACCAGACGCAAGCCTCGGCGCAAATTGGTGGCATTGACCACGCAAATCACTTGGTCAGGGCGCTTCTCACCTTTCGCTTTGCCTGCGAGCACATCGCAGGTGACTTTCTCATCGGGCGAGCGTGGATACAGGCTGTAGGTGCCGGGCAAATCAAGGATGCGCAGTTTTTTGCCCTGAGCTGTGAGGTAGCTGCCCTCTTTTCGCTCAACCGTGACACCCGCATAATTCGCCACTTTTTGACGACTGCCTGTGAGCAGGTTAAACAACGCAGTTTTACCGCAGTTCGGATTGCCGACCAACGCGACGAGTTGTCCGCTGGGATGAAGTTGGATAATGGATTCTGACATGATGGATGGACTCAGTTGACTGCGGTGACTTCAATACACGCCGCTTCTTGCGGGTGCAACGCGAATGTCGATAAACCAATGCGCACCACCAACGCGCCCCCTTTGAGCAGCGGGCGCTTGAGCACCATGGCGTGCTCGCCTTCTATAAAGCCAATGTCCTCAAGCCAATGCGCCCACTGTTTGGGGGCATTGGCGGTGTTGATGGCGCGCACAATCAGTGCTTGATTGAGCGGGGCTAAGTCGAGGGTGCTGTTTGAACGGTGCATGTGTGTTTGACGGTGGTTGTGAAAATATTGAATGAGAATGATTTTCAATAGTGTTACTGTACCCCATCCTAATTTTACTGTCAATACACTTCTTTGATTTTGACAGTGTCTGCCATTCTGGTTTCGCATATTAACATGGCGACCAGTTTAAGCCTCACTGGTCGCCATGTCATCCTCCGTTGTGATGGGTTCAATCATTCATGTGGCAAGGGCTTGCTGCGCACCAGTGGGTACGGCGTGAGTTTGAGCGGTCTGGTTTTGGTCAAATCACCCGCTCTATTGCCAAAAAACAACTGACCATCACGAATAGCGATGAGGTCGTATTCTCCCATCGCCTGCATCAATCCAGGTACAAAACCACAGCCTTGATTGAGCAATGCAGTTTGTTTTCCTTGAGTCAGCGAGCAGCCCATATTGGCAAACATCTGCACACCTGCTGCGCTGTCTGCTGTGAGAAAACGATGGTTCGCTGGGAAAACCCCTTCATAAACCCCATCAAGCAATGTCGATGCGTCGCCGATGACATAAAATCCACCCGCCTTAATCGTGAATAAAGGCAGTTGTCCTTGTTCATCGGCATAGGCGTGATAGACCACGCGCCACTGGCTGTTAGTCAAGGTGAATGTGCGTGTGGCGTATACGGGGCCGTTGTTTTCCAGCGCCTCACTTGTCCACTGGCCTTTGATATTGGGCGTTTGGCCGTGGGCGCTGATAAACACCAACAACAAACTGATGAATGCAATAAATTTTTTCATGGGACTCTCCTGTTAAAAATGGAATTA
>CALMCK010000078.1 GCA_937862845.1 uncultured Burkholderiaceae bacterium
ACGGCTTTGCTTGTATGTTCAGCGAACGGATTGTGTGTGTGGCTTGTGCTGTATGGGTTGTCGTTTGATTCGAAGTAGAAACCAACAATGCGCGGATGCCCGCGCATTGTTGCTTATAAACTGTCTTGCGGTGAGCTGATGAGCAGTTTGTCGATGGCGCCAATTTTGCTTTCATCTTTGTTGGTGTAGGGCAGTTTGTGCAGCACATATTGCATGGCGGTCAAGCGGGCACGGCGTTTGTCGTTTGATTTAATCACTGTCCATGCCGCATCGTGGCGATCGGTGAAGGAGAACATGGCTTCTTTTGCATCGGTGTATGCATCCCATTTGTCAAGAGAGGCCATGTCGATGGGGGACAGTTTCCATTGCTTCAGCGGGTCGGTGGCGCGTTCGGCGAAGCGGCGACGTTGCTCGTCTTGGCTGACCGAAAACCAGAACTTAATCAAATGAATGCCGCCACCGACCAGCATGCGCTCAAATTCAGGGGCTTGTTGCATGAAAGTGAAGTATTCTTGGGTGCTGCAAAATCCCATCACACGTTCTACGCCTGCTCGGTTGTACCATGAGCGGTCAAACATGACGATTTCACCCGCCGTAGGCAGCTCGGCGACGTAACGTTGGAAATACCACTGACCGCGCTCGGTTTCTGTGGGCTTTTGCAGGGCGACCACGCGTGCGCCGCGTGGGTTCAAATGCTCCATGAAGCGCTTGATGGTGCCACCTTTGCCCGCTGCATCACGGCCTTCGAAAATAATCACTACTTTTTCGTTGTTCTCTTTGACCCATGCTTGAAGTTTCAACAGTTCAACCTGTAAGTCTTTTTTTCGGGTTTCGTATTCGGCATAGTCGATCCACGTGTCGTATGGATAGCTGGTCGCTTCATGGCGGTCTTGCGGAGGGGCAAGTGGGGTGCTGGACACCAGTTCTTGAATGGCGACGGGATCGTGCTCATGCATGTGAATGATGTTGTCTTTGGTGTTCATGCTGCTCTCGAAAAAAATGATGTTCACATGTTAACGATAAAATGTGACACCTTCATGAAAAGCCCATCAAATCAAGCTCACTGCACATCCACGGTGATTCCCATTTTTTCCCATGCCCGCCACTCCTCATCCAATAAATAAGCGCTCAGCGGGAATTTGTTTCGCCATGTGTCATCGCACCGCCAAGTGATGTGTTGGCCGTCAAAGCGCAAAATGCAATTGGGCGCGCCCACATCCGTTCGGGCATGGCAGAGTAAAATGGCAACGCGCAAACACAGTATCTCTTGGGCAATGCTTGGGTTGTTTAATAAGTCCACAGATTTGCGCAAACCCCCGCGTTGGGTCAACACGAGCTGCGCCAAGTGGGCTTGCTCTGCACGTGAAAAGCCAGCCAGCTCGGCATTGCGTAAAATGTAATCGCCGTGTCGGTGAAAGCCATCGTGGGAAATGGCCATTCCCACCTCATGGGTGCGCGCCGCCCAAATCAGCCACTGTGCATCCACCACCTTGACCGTGCCACGCACTTTGGCCAGCAAGTCGAGTGCCATGCTTTGCACGCGGATTGCTTGCGCATGATCGACCGTCCAGCGTTTGGCGAGGCGGGCAATGCTTTGTTCGCGCACGTCATCGCCCATGTCGCGCCCCAGTAAATCGACCATCACCCCTTGGCGCAAAGCGCTGTAGCATGGGCTCATGCTTTGCACATTGAATGCTTGGAACAGCCCCATTAACACCGCCAAACCGCCCGCCAATACCTGAGCGCGTTGCGCTTTGAGTTCTGGGAATGGCCATTTTTTTGGATCACTGTTGGTGATGATGCGGGCAATCTCGGTCATGCCTGCACGGGTGATTTTATCTGAGCCCATGCCATTGAGGTTGAGCTGCCCGCACAGTTCAGAAATGGTTTCAATCGTGCCTGATGAGCCGTATGCGACTTGCCAAAATTCGGAGTGAAATGATTCGCTCACTTCTTCAAACACGGCCGCTGCTGCAATCACAGCCTTTTCAAAGGCTTTCTCTGTGATTTTGCCATTGTTGAAAAACTTCAAAGTGTGGGAGACGCAACCAATTTTCATCGAGTCCATCCGATGCGCATCGGTGTTGATGCCCACAATCAGCTCGGTGGAGCCGCCACCGATGTCGACAACCAAACGGGTTTTGTGGTCTTTGGGTAAAGCATTGGCCACGCCTTGATAAATCAAACGTGCCTCTTCTTGACCCGAAATGATTTCAATGGGATAGCCCAAGGCGGCTTGTGCGGGAATCAAAAAGGCCTCTGGGTTCTTTGCAGAGCGCAAGCTTTGCGTCGCCACTGCACGCACCGCATCGGGCGTGAGTCCTCGCAAACGCTCAGCGAAACGCCCCAAACACGCCACACCGCGCTCAATCGCTTCTGCCGTGAGATTGCCGTCGGCATCCAGTCCTGCGCCAAGACGCACTGGTTCTTTGTAGTAATCGAGCCGAACCAACTGCCCATGATCCAGCCGCGCCATTTCGATGCGAAAGCTGTTTGAACCTAAATCGACTGTGGCCAGAATGTGTCCGTCGCGCATGTGCAACCCCATATTGGTGAACGCATTGTTTCAAATGCGCTTTGGTCTTTAATGTATTTAATGTGTGTAATTACTCATCCAGCAAAGCGTCCACAAACTCTCGCGCATCAAAAGTTTGTAGGTCATGAACGCCTTCGCCGACGCCGATGAAGTAAACGGGAATCACGCGGTCAACCGCCAGTGCCGCCAACACACCGCCTTTGGCTGAGCCGTCCAGTTTGGTGACAATCAGTCCTGTCAATCCCACAGCCTCATCAAAGGCCTTGACCTGCATGAGTGCGTTTTGACCCATGCTGCCATCGAGAACAAGGATGATTTCATGTGGGGCACCGTCAAGGGCTTTGTTGGCGACGCGTTTGACCTTTTTCAATTCGTCCATCAGGTGCAGTTGAGTCGGCAATCGGCCCGCTGTGTCGGCGATGACAACATCAATGTGCTTGGCTTGAGCAGAGGCGATGGCATCGAAGACAACGGCGGCGGGGTCGCCTGACTCTTGTGCAATGACCGTGACGCCATTGCGCTCGCCCCAAACCACGAGCTGCTCGCGGGCGGCGGCGCGGAAGGTGTCGCCTGCGGCCAGCATGATGCTGCGACCAGAGGCTTGTAAATGGTGGGTCAGTTTGCCG
>CALMCK010000079.1 GCA_937862845.1 uncultured Burkholderiaceae bacterium
ACTGAAATTTTAATTTCTGAGGTTGAAATCATTTGGATGTTGACGCCTGATTTTGACAGGGTTTCAAACATCAAGCTGGCGACGCCGACATGCGAGCGCATGCCAATGCCCACCGCTGACACTTTACATACTTTGTCATCACCAATCACAAGGGCCGCACCGATGACTGGTTTGACTTCTGTTTCGAGCACTTCCATGGCTTTTTTGAACTCATTGCGGTGAACGGTGAATGAGAAGTCAGTCGTGCCGTTGGTTGATTGGTTTTGAATAATCATGTCAACGTCGATATTGGCTTTGGCGATCGGGCCAAGGATATTAAATGCAATACCTGGGGTATCGGGCACTTGCATAATTGTAATTTTTGCTTCGTCGCGGTTAAAGGCGATGCCAGAGATGACGGCTTTTTCCATGGTTTCATTTTCCTCAAATGTGATGAGCGTGCCTGAGTTGGCTTCTATGTTGATGTCTAAATCGGGTGGCGTGAGGCTGGAGAGGACACGGGTTTTAACGCGGTATTTGCCTGCGAATTCGACGGAGCGAATTTGTAAAATTTTTGACCCCAAGCTGGCCATTTCAAGCATTTCTTCAAAAGTCACACGGTCCAGACGTCGGGCATTCTCAACCACACGCGGGTCGGTGGTGTAGACACCATCGACGTCTGTGTAAATCAAGCATTCGTCGGCTTTAATTGCGGCAGCCACGGCGACCGCTGAGGTGTCTGAGCCGCCACGACCGAGTGTGGTGATGTTGCCTTCTGAGTCAACGCCCTGAAAGCCCGTGATAATCACGACGCGCCCTGCGTCCAAGTCCGCACGAATGCGGGTGTCGTCAATCGACTCGATGCGTGCTTTGGTGTACGCATTATTGGTTTTCACCGCCACTTGCCATCCTGCGTAACTCACGGCGGGTTGACCGATCGATTGCAGTGCAATCGACAGTAACCCAACCGATACTTGCTCACCCGTCGCGGCGATCACGTCGAGTTCGCGCGGGCAAAGCTCTGCTGCTTCTGGGTTGATGTCTTTGGCCAGACCCAAAATTCGATTGGTTTCACCAGACATGGCCGACGGCACCACCACCACCTGATGGCCTGCTTTGACCCATTTTGCCACGCGTTGGGCGACGTTTTGGATGCGCTCAACTGAGCCCATCGACGTGCCACCGTATTTATGCACCACTAAAGCCATATTTACCTCTAAAATTTTCGGGAACAACAAACCCATAAAAATACATGATGCAGCGCAAAATTTCAAGCCCTCTCTGAGACAAATGGTTAAAAAACAATGCTTTTCTTCTTTTTGTACCCATTTCACTCTAAAATACCGCCATGAACACATACACTTTGCCGATTGAGCCTGGTTTAGCGCACGCACATTTGATTGATTTAATGGCGGCGACACAGACAGCACATGCCGCTGTACAGTTTGATATTCGATATGCGGGCACAAATAATTTCACGGGCACGGCCATCTATGAAGCGCCGCGCGCTTTTATAATGGCCGATGCAGCAGCTGCCCTTCTGCGTGCGGCGCAGCATCTAAGCGGCTTGGGTTATGGGCTGCGTGTGTTTGACGCATATCGTCCATGGCATGTGACCGTGTATTTCTGGACACATTTTCCAGCCGACCACCTCTATCTCGCCAACCCTAACCACGGCTCTCGCCACAATCGCGGCTGTGCGGTTGATTTGACTTTGTATGATTTGGCAACGGGTGCAGAGGTGCGCATGCCGAGCGCATACGACGAATTCAACGAAAAAGCCCATTTGCATTATGCAGGTGGCAATGCTTCAGAACGCGAGGCACGCGAGCTGCTGCAACAAGCAATGTTGTCTGAAGGATTTTCATCGCACCCGCATGAATGGTGGCATTTCGATTATCAAAACTGGCAACGTTATGCCGTCCGCGATGACAGCTTTGCCATGTTGGACACATTGCTTCTGTCCGAGTGAATACGCGATAAAAAACCACCGCAAGCGGTGGTTTTTTGAGAATGAAAAATATTACTTCTTCACTTCTTCTTTAGCTGCTTCAACTGCTGCGCCAGCTACTGCTTTGGCTTTATCAGCTGCTGCGCCAGTTGCTTCAGCTGTTTTCGCAGCTGTGTCTTTTACAGCTTCTGTCACAGGAGCAACTGCTGCTGGAGCAACTACTGCTGGAGTTGCAGCTGCATCAGCTGGTTTTTTTTCTTCAGTTTTAGAGCAAGCAGCCAAAACA
>CALMCK010000080.1 GCA_937862845.1 uncultured Burkholderiaceae bacterium
TCCGAAGCCATTCAGGGCTATTTCCCTTGGCGCCATGTGCCGCATTATGTGTCGGTTCAGATAATGGGCGCATTCGCCGGCGTGGCGGCTGCGCATTTGATGTTTGGCGAACCATTGTTTTCTGTGTCTGAGCATGTGCGTGCAGGACCATCGCAATGGTGGAGCGAGTTTGTCGCCACCTTTGGCCTGTTGGCCGTCATCAATGCTTGCTCGCGCAGTCGTCCCACTGTCACACCATTTGCTGTGGGGGCTTATATCACCGCTGCTTATTGGTTCACATCATCGACGTCTTTTGCCAATCCCGCTGTGACTTTGGCACGTGCTGTGAGCAATACATTTGCGGGCATTCGACCCGCAGATGCCCCCGCTTTTATTGCCGCGCAAGTCTTGGCCGCGGTCGCGGCGTGTGCATTGTTTCGCTGGCTGTATGCCAAATCTACTGTATCGACCAACCAAAGGAGTGAATTAGAATGACTGCTGTGACCATTTACCACAACCCCAAGTGCGGTACCTCGCGCAACACATTGGCCTTGATTCGCAATGCAGGCGTTGAGCCGACAGTGGTGCTTTATGTGGAAACGCCGCCTGCTCGAGCCGAGTTAGAAACACTCATTCGTGAGATGAAAATCTCGGTGCGCGATGTGCTGCGACGTAAGGGCACACCCTATGACGAGCTCAATCTGGATGATGCGGCATGGACCGATGCGCAGTTATTGGACTTGATGCTGGCACACCCGATTCTCATCAATCGCCCCATCGTCGTCACGCCATGGGGCACCCGATTGTGCCGACCTTCAGAAGCGGTGCTTGAAATTTTACCGTTGCCGCAATTGAATGAGTTCATGAAAGAAGATGGTGAGAGGGTGATTGATGCACAGGGTCAACGCGTGGTATAACCTTGCGTCACCCAAGCGCGGTTGATGTTGAAGCTGTCTGACTCCATGGCGGATATGAGGGTGATGGGTTGCGCAGGGCGTGCATGAGGTATTGGTGCGCTCTTCGATGATTTCGAGTGCAATGAGGGTGTTGGCGCAACCATGTGCTGGTTTGATTGACGATGAGATCGAGCAGGCGGCTGTGCGCATCGACACTGGGGCAGCACGCCCAAGTACAGATATTGGCTTTGTTTGGTTTTGCATGGTTAAAATCACCCAATATATTATCAACGCCGCACCGCTCAAGGATGGCCGCGCCATCGCTGTGGCGGGTGCACATTACGATGACAATGATGTGTTTTATGAGGCAAACGGCCAATACAGCATGGTCAATACCTGCAACACATGGCTGGGCGATGGTCTGCGCCGTGCGGGTGTGCCGATGAGCCGTTGGACCCCTTTGGACACACTGGTGGTTTGGCATTTGCCCAAGGTGCTTGAATAAGCGGGCATGGCTCGCCGCTGCTTTAAACCGATTATTTTTAAACGACACGATAAGAAAAACACAACATGAAATTAATTACTGACTTGATGGCCGCCGCGCCGCAGACATTGCTACTGGTGGATGGCTCGAGCTTTCTTTATCGCGCTTATCACGGCTTGCCTGATTTGCGCAGTCCGTCTGGCACGCCGACGGGTGCGCTGTACGGCATGATAAATATGCTCAAACGCTTGCAGAGCGCGGTGCCGACGACGCATGCGGTCTGTGTGTTTGACGCGAAGGGCAAAACTTTTCGCGATGATTGGTATCCAGAATACAAAGCGAATCGCGATAAAATGCCCGACGATTTGGTCGCGCAAATCAGTGAAATCGAACTGGCAGTGGCGGCACTGGGTTGGCCTGTGGTGTCGGTCGAAGGCGTCGAGGCGGATGATGTGATGGGTACTTTGTCCTGTCAAGCCACCGCAGCGGGCTGGGCGACGGTGATGGCGACGGGTGACAAGGATTTGACTCAGTTGGTCAATGAAAAAGTGCTGTGGTTCAATACGATGTCCGATGATGTGCTCGATGCCGCTGGTGTGGTCGGTAAGTTTGGCGTGCCACCTGAACGGATTGTGGATTACCTAACACTCGTCGGCGACACGGTGGACAACGTCCCAGGTGTGGCGAAAGTCGGTCCAAAAACCGCTGTGAAGTGGCTCACTGAATACGGCACGCTGGACAACATCGTGCTGAGCGCGGACAAGGTTGGCGGCAAAGTCGGTGAAAATCTGCGCGCGGCGCTCGACTGGTTGCCACAAGCCCGTCGATTGGTGACGGTGAAATGCGATGTTGATTTGAGCGCGCACGTGCCTGATTTCACATCGGTGGCTTTTAAGCCTGCGGACACGGTCGCGCTCAAAAACCTGTACGAGCGCTCGGGATTTCGCACATGGCTGCGCGCCATCACGGGCGAGGCTGCCGAGGATGTCTCGCCAAAATCATCTGGCTCGTCTGCCAAAACCGCTGCGCCAGTCGCCGATGAAACCGCAGAGCCGATTGTGCTCACACCGTACACCGTGCAAGCGACGATAGTCGATACGCCCGCTGCGCTCGATGCGCTGCTCACGGTGTTGAATCAAGCCGAGCTGGTCGCCTTTGACACCGAAACCACTTCTCTCAATTCATTCGCCGCGCGACTGGTTGGCTTGTCCTTCGCTGTTGAGAACAACAAAGGCTGGTACATACCCGTCGCACACGAAGGCATGGAAGTGGCGCAGCAGTTGCCGCTGGACGATGTGTTGACGGCACTCAAACCATGGTTGGAAAACAACGCGGCGCTCAAACTCGGTCAACACCTCAAATACGATCAACACGTATTGGCCAATCACCACATCACTTTGCGCGGCATCGCACACGACACATTGCTGCAATCCTATGTGCTCGACTCGCATGCACAGCACCGCCTCGACGCGATTGCTGAGCGCCACATGCATGTGTCATCGACATCGTATGAGGATTTATGCGGTAAAGGCGCACAACAAATGCCCTTTGCGCAAGTGCCCATCGCCGCTGCCGCGACGTACGCGGTTGAGGATGCTGCATTGTGCGTGGCCTTGCATGCCATCATGTATCCGCTCATCTGCGCCGATGACGGTCTTAAAACTGTCTATGAAACCATCGAGTTGCCCACTTCAAACGTGCTCTACACCATGGAGCGCAATGGCGTGTTGCTCGATGTGGCAGAGCTCAAGCGACAGTCCAATCAAATCGGTCAACAGCTCATGACGCTTGAGCACACCGCGTATGAGTTGGCGGGACAGCCGTTTAACCTCAACAGCCCGAAGCAGCTGGGCGAGATTTTTTTCGAGAAGCTCGGCCTGCCCATCATCAAAAAAACCGCCAAAGGCGCAGCCTCGACCGATGAAGAAGTGCTGCAAAAACTCAGCGAAGATTATCCGCTGCCCAAAACTTTGCTCGAATACCGCGGCTTGGCCAAACTCAAATCGACGTACACCGACAAACTGCCACTGATGGTCGAGCCATCCACGGGGCGCGTACACACACACTACGCGCAATCGGTCGCGGTCACAGGCCGCTTGTCATCGACTGACCCGAACCTGCAAAACATCCCCGTCAAATCCGAGCAAGGCCGCAAAATCCGCCATGCATTCATCGCGCCCGCGGACAGCGTGATACTCTCGGCGGATTATTCGCAAATCGAGCTGCGCATATTGGCGCATCTTTCACAAGACCCTGGACTGCTCGCGGCATTCTCAAAGGGCGAAGACGTGCATCAGCGCACCGCCGCGCAGATTTTTGGCATGGCGCTTGAGGATGTCGGTTTTGAGCAGCGCCGCATGGCCAAAGCGATTAACTTCGGCCTCATGTATGGCATGAGCGCATTTGGTCTTGCCAACAACCTCGACATCAGCCGCACCGCCGCGCAGACGTATATGGATTCGTATTTTGTGCAGTATCCCGCCGTGTTGCAATTCATGGAAACCACCAAACAATTCGCTCGCGACCATGGTTATGTGCACACCATGTTTGGCCGTCGTTTGTACCTCGCCGACATCAACAATCGCAATATGGGCAAACGCCAAGGCGCGGAGCGTGCCGCGAT
>CALMCK010000081.1 GCA_937862845.1 uncultured Burkholderiaceae bacterium
GAATCGCGCACGCGACGGGCGATGAGCTGGGTCACTTGCGAACCGAAGTCGAGGATGAGGATTTTGTCGTGGATGTTACTCATAATTACTCTTTCTATTTTTTATGCTTCTCAAATATGTAGGGTGGGCACTGCCCACCTTTTTCACCATTTAATCAGGCTCGCCGAAATAATCACTGTCAAAATCAACACCCGCGCCCCAATCTTCGGCGTAAATGCCACGCCTCACATCACGATGGAATGTGGAATATTTCCAATCAATCGTCCGTTTAACCAACCCATGCTTCACAGGATTGAAGTAGGCGTAATCAATGCATCTTTCTAAATCCGCCTCATCCCTGACTTGATGCTCCCAAAATCTTCGTTGCCACAACGATGATTCATTCCGTTTAATCTTTGAGGCACTCAAACACCACTCTTGATGCAAACGCTCGCCACATTGTTGACTCACATGTCGTTTGATTTTTCCCCAACGCGTGCCAAAATCAGCATCATTTTCAGGCAAGGTCCAAACTGTGTGTATGTGATCGGGCATCAATACCCAAGCATTTATTGTAAATGGCTGAGTGGCACGCACGACATCAATCGCATCTCGCAAAGCACGCCGAACATCATCGTCACACAAAAATGCTCGTCTTTGATGAGTCACCACAGTAAAAAAATACGTGGCTCCAGTAGCATGAGAGCGGCGATAATTTGGCATTTTTTCGCTAATCAATTAAAGCGGTGGGCAGTGCCCACCCTACATAAATTCAATCATCGATTGCTGAATTTATAATCAACACATGAACAAAGACGCGACCGAGCGCGTCTTTCAATTATGCAACAAGCTCAATCGGCACAGGCACCATCGGGAATCCGAGCACTTCGCGCGATTCGTAGTAAGCAGCGGCCACCAAACGCGATAGATTGCGGATGCGGCCGATGTAGGCGGCGCGTTCGGTGACAGAGATGGCGCCGCGTGCGTCGAGCAGGTTGAATGTGTGTGCGGCTTTGAGGACTTGTTCATACGCGGGCAGCGCGAGTTTGCGTGCATTCTCGTCGGCTTCGTTGGTGTCGGGATTCACGCCCATGAGCACTTTCGCTTCGCGTTCGTATTCGTTGAAATGACGGAACAGCACTTCGGCATTCGAGTATTCAAAGTTGTAAGTCGATTGTTCGACTTCGTTTTGGTGAAACACGTCGCCGTATTTCAACTCGCGCGTGACGCCGTTTTCTTCAAAGCGCGTCCAGACGAGATCGTAGACGTTTTCGACGCCTTGCAGATACATGGCGAGGCGCTCGATGCCGTAGGTGATTTCGCCGAGCACGGGTTTGCAGTCGATGCCGCCGACTTGCTGAAAATAAGTGAACTGGGTGACTTCCATGCCATTGAGCCAAACTTCCCAGCCCAGCCCCCATGCGCCGAGTGTGGGGTTTTCCCAGTCGTCTTCGACGAAACGCACGTCGTTGGTTTCTAAATCCAAACCAAGCGCTTTGAGCGAGCCGAGGTATAAATCGAGGATGTTTTCAGGCGCGGGTTTAAGCACGACCTGATACTGATAATAATGCTGCAAACGGTTCGGGTTTTCGCCATAACGGCCATCCTTCGGGCGACGCGACGGCTGCACATACGCCGCACGCCAATGCTCAGGACCAATCGCGCGCAGAAAAGTCGCGGTGTGGCTCGTGCCCGCACCAACTTCTAAATCGTATGGCTGAAGCAGAGCGCAGCCTTGTGCGCTCCAGTAGTTTTGTAAGGCGAGAATCGTGTCTTGAAAGGTTAAAACAGGTGACTTGTCTGTGGACATGTTGGGCTTTCAGCGTGGCAATGGATGTTGCGGGTCAAAATAAAGGCGTATTGTACCGTTTTTAAGGGGAAAACCCAAGGACATCACGCACTTTCACTTCGTAGGGTCGGCACTGCCCACCATGACGCATGCATGTTGACACCGCTCGTTATGGCAAGGTTTTGGTGGGCAGTGCCCACCCTACTTTTAAAGCAACTCGCTGATGGTGTACAACACCAGTCCAATCAGTCCACCAATCACTGTGCCGTTAATCCGTATGTATTGCAAATCATGGCCGATGGCGTTTTCGAGTGCGCCGGTGAGGCGCTCTTTGCTCCATGCGTTCATCTGTGCGGTGAGCCAGTCGCGGATATCGTCTTGGGATTCGGTGAGGCCGGCGGCGGCGAGTTGGGCGGTTTTGTCGGTGAGTTTGTGTTGTTGTGTTTCGTCGTTTAAATAGGTTAATACCACTTCGCGGATTTTGTCAGCAAGCGGTTCAATGAATGCGGAGTCTGTGGCGGCGGCTGTGTTGAGCCATGTGCGGCTTTTGTCCCAGATGGTTTGAACGAGGGCTTGTGCGGTCGGTGTGCGCAGCCAGTCGTGGGTGTGGGCGGCGAGCCATGCATGCCAGTCGGTGTCGTGCTGGAGTTTTTCGCGCCAGTCGTGGATGTGTTCGGCGACCCATGCGTGGACGGGGTGATCGCTGTTGTGCTGGATGCTGACGGTGAAGTCGGTGAGCCATGCGAGGGCTTTGTCGATAATCCAGTCGTCGGCCCATTCGATGGCTTGGCCGGTGAGCTGGCCTTTCATTTTGGCCCACCATGAGGCGTCGATGAGCTCGGCTTTTTGGGCGGCGCTGACGAGCTCGGTGAGCCATGGGCGGATGCGTTCTTTGGCATCGTCGCGGCTGACGAATTCGTGCAATGAGGCGGCGAGCGCGTTGACGAGTTTTTGGTCAAGCTGCTGCGACTGTGCGGTGTCGACCAAGCGTGCGGTGACACGACCGAGCCGATCGCCGCTTAGATAATTGGTTAAGGATTGCTGACTCCAACCGATGAGTGCGTCGGGGGCATCAACGGGGACGCGTTGCATGAGGGCTTGTAGGTTTTTGGGGAGGCGCTGCGCCACGGCGTCGCTGGTGAGATTTTGTTGCGCATATTGATTCAGCCGCTCGCCCATTTTGAGGCGCACGAGCTGTTCGCTGATGACGGCGGGGTCAAGAAAGTGCGTGCCGATGAATTTGGCGACACCTTGTGCGAGTTGTGCTTGCTTCGCTGGCAATATCGCGGTGTGCGGCAGCGGCACGCCGAGCGGATGGCGAAACAATGCGACGACGGCGAACCAGTCCGCCAGTGCGCCGATGCAAGCGGCTTCGGCGAAGGCTTTGACGTATCCCAATGTGCTGTGCTCGATGCCGTTTTTTTGGGCGATGAGTATGCCCAACCAAACCGAGAAGTTGAGCAACAACAGCGCCAGCGCCCAACGTTTCACGGTGGATGCGCGTTGTGCGTTGGTCGTGGGAATGCTCATGGTTGGCCTCGTTTGATGAACATTAAGCCTGCGAAAAATGCGATGAGCCAAGCAAACATCGGCGTATTGCCCCAGCGAATATAGGGCGTCATGCCGCTGTGGCCCTGTACTTGTACGTCTTTAATGGCGGCTTCGTCGGCAGGCAGTAAATCGACGACATGCCCCATCGCGTCGATGTTTGCAGACAGACCCGTGTTGGTCACCACCAGCACAGGTCGCGCCATTTCAAGTGCTCGTGCCCGCGACATGATGAGGTGCTGCATGTGCATGGGGCTATTGGTGTGGTTGCCGAACCACGCGAGATTGGTCATGTTGACCCAGACATTCGGTGCGGCTGCGTCGCCATTGCGCCAAGCGGTGATGAGCTCCTCACCAAACTCGTTTTCATAACAAATATTCACACCCACTCGAATCGTGCCGTCCTCGTGTGTGAGCTCAAATGGTGTGTAACCCTCACCACGGCTAAAACCACCGAGCGGAATGTTCATCACATCGACAAACCACTGGAAACCCCACGGCACCACTTCGCCAAATGGCAGCAGATGGCTTTTATCATAGCGCGCAGGATTATCCATGTCGGACTCGCCATTGAGCCACAGACCGCTGTTGTAAACCTTGCGTTGCGCCAAGTCCACACCCAGACTGCCGATCAGCACCGTGCGGTTTTGTGCGGCCAATGTGTTTTTTAGCGAAGCGCGCATCTCCTCAGGCAAATCAATCCACGCCACAGGCACCACTGTCTCAGGATAAACCGTCAAGGGCGCCGTGCTTTCGGTCGATTGGCGGATGAACGTCTCGGTGTTCGCCTGAATCGAAAAAAACACAAACTTATTGCTTTGCAAGATATTTGGCTGCACCACCCGCACGGTCATGCGCGACTGCATGGGCGTGCCCTAACGCACACC
>CALMCK010000082.1 GCA_937862845.1 uncultured Burkholderiaceae bacterium
GGTGGAACTGCTGCGCGGCAAGCTCGGTATCTCCAACTACGACTCGGTGATCGCTGGCGGCCGCTATCATTTATAACAACTGTGGCAATATGGGCTTACCATTGGCGCTTTTGGCATTTGGTGCTGCGGGATTTTCACAAGCGGCGATTTTGTTTGTTGTGTGTAATTTCGTGTATTTTTCATTCGGAGTTTGGCTCCTCTCTGGCCATCGATTGTCCTGGAAACTGTTCAATACACCGATTATTTGGTCGATGATTTTGGGTTTGACGATGGCGTTATTGCGCGTACCTGTGCCTGAAGCAATACAACAAATGCTTAACTTTTTCACGCAAGCGGCGATAACTTTAATGATGTTTGCTTTGGGTGTGCGTCTTCTGGACATTGATTGGCGGTTGATTAAAATTGGCTTGCTCGGCGGTGTGCTCTGCCCTGCGAGCAGTTTGCTGTTTGCTTATATTGCTCAATACCTGGGCATGTTTCACTTGACGGAACAGCAGATGGCGCAGATATATTTGTTCGCCAGTTTGCCGCCTGCGGTGACGTGTTTTATGATGGCGGATTATTATCAACAAGAACCAGCCAAAGTGGCGGCCATTGTGTTGATTGGTAATCTGTTGTCACTTGTATTTGTGCCGTTGGGTTTGGCGTTGGCTTTGGGATAATTCTCAACAGGGTTTAATGCATTTCAAGCGAACTGTCTTTGGGATGCGCTTGCACGTGCATGTGTATCGCCCATGCCACGCCAGTCAATGCCAGCCCCATCGCTGTCCATTCCAGCGCGCGTGGCCAGCGCGCATCGTACAAAAATCCATACAGTAGTGAAAATAAACTCTCTGAAATGATGAGTTGCGCGGACAAACTCACGGGCAGCATTTGGCTGGCTTTGCTCCATGCAATGTTGCCCAAAAATGAAGCAAAAAAAGCAACCGCAAGCCCGCCGATAAGGAAAAACTGCAGCCAATCAAGTGATGGGTCAGTGTTGAGCGCGAGCAGGGCGTTGGGCCGCCACAGTGAAATCAGATAGCCAACCCCCAGCATGAACACAGCCAATACACTCGTGACGATGCCCGTGAGATTGGCCCAATCGGTCGCGCTGACTTTATGCGCGCGCAGGTATTGCGCATTGCGGTAGGCGTATAGCGTCCAGCAAATCAATGCGCCGACCGCACAGGCGAGGGCCAGTGCACGTTGAGCGGGTGAACTATTGAGCGATGAGTCGCTGTGTAAAAACACATCGAGGCTAATCATCATAATGCCAGAGACGATGAGTAAACTGGGTAATAGTAATTGGCGGATGGGTAGCGAGTCGTGCTCATTGCGCCCCATCAGTGTGATGGTCAATGGCAGCACACCGATGATGAGAGTGGTGGGGGCGATGCCCGCGTATTTGACACCGATGGCCAAAAAAACATAATAAGCGATGTTGCCCTGAATGGACAAAATGACCAATTTTTTCCAGTCATCCGCCGCCAAATTTTTGAGCAAAGGCACAATGGTACGAATGCTGAAAATGAGGGCAAACAACCCGTAACAAATGTAGCGCACGACCATCTGTGTCAGAGGTGAAAACTGATGCGTGATTTTAGGTGACAAAAAAACCAAACCCCACATCGCGCCCGCAAAAATGCCAAAAAACACACCGTGTCGCAGGGTTTGAGAATGGCTGAGTGGCTTCATGTGGCTCGGAGGTTTAAAGGGTGGTCGAAAGAGAAGCAAGCATTGGCGCGGATTGGCTCGATTTGAGAAAAGCAACTGGCCGTTTGCAGCATAGCCAGTGATTCTAGCACGCGAAGCTAAGATTTAACGTATAATTTCGCTTTGTGCGAAAGGAAAACCCATGCGGTTAATTCAAAAAGCCCTGACGTTTGACGACGTTCTATTGGTGCCTGCTTATTCAAACATTTTGCCGCGTGACGCCACCTTGGTGAGCAAAGTCTCGCGCAACATCAACCTCAATATTCCCCTCGTTTCAGCCGCCATGGACACCGTGACCGAATCGCGCCTTGCGATTGCATTGGCGCAAGAGGGCGGCATCGGCATCATCCATAAAAATCTCCCACCCGCGAAACAAGCACTTGAAGTGGCCAAGGTCAAACGCTATGAATCTGGAATTTTACGCGACCCGATCACCGTCACGCCCGACATGACGGTGGTGCAAATCATGGAGCTGTCTCAAGACGCAGGTGTGTCTGGCTTTCCCGTGATTTCAAATAAAAAAGTCGTCGGCATCATCACCAACCGAGATTTGCGCTTTGAAGAAAACATGAACGCAAAAGTCTCAGAAAAAATGACACCGCGCGATCGCCTCATCGTCATCAAAGAAGGCGACACGCTCGACGAAGCCAAACGCCTGATGAACAAACACCGTCTCGAGCGCGTCGTTATCGTCAACGAAAATGACGAACTGCAAGGCCTCATCACCGTCAAAGACATCCAAAAATCCAAAGAGCACCCACGTGCGTGTAAAGACGCTCTGGGTCAATTGCGTGTCGGCGCAGCGGTTGGCGTCGGCCCAGAAAACGATGAGCGTGTTGACATGCTCGTTAAAGCAGGCGTAGATTTAATCATCGTTGACACCGCCCACGGCCACTCGCAAGGTGTGCTTGACCGCGTCAAATGGGTGAAAACCAACTACCCGCACGTCGATGTCATCGGCGGCAACATCGCCACCGCAGAAGCCGCATTGGCACTGGTGGCACACGGTGCTGACGGCGTTAAAGTCGGCATTGGCCCAGGTTCGATTTGCACCACACGCATTGTTGCGGGTGTTGGTGTGCCACAGATATCTGCGATTGCCAATGTGGCCAAAGCACTCGAAGGCACAGGCGTGCCACTCATCGGCGACGGCGGCATTCGCTACTCGGGTGACGTGTCTAAAGCATTGGCCGCAGGCGCACACACGGTCATGCTCGGCTCAATGTTTGCAGGCACCGAAGAGTCACCTGGCGAAGTGGTGCTCTATCAAGGTCGTTCATACAAAGAATACCGAGGCATGGGCTCGCTCGGCGCCATGGCGCAAGGCTCAAAAGACCGCTACTTTCAAGACAATGAAGCCAACGTCGACAAACTCGTGCCAGAAGGCATCGAGGGTCGCGTGTCATACAAAGGCAGCGTGCTCGCCATCATTCACCAGCTGATTGGCGGCATTCGCTCCTCGATGGGTTACTGCGGCTGCGCCTCCATCGACGACATGCGCACCAGAGCAGAGTTTGTGCAAATTACCTCGGCAGGCATGCGCGAGTCGCATGTGCATGATGTGCAAATCACCAAAGAAGCGCCGAATTACTCTCTGGGCTGATTGCACTGCAGCGCTGAGACACAAAAAAGCATCCCGTCAGGATGCTTTTTTGTACTTTGGTGCTGTAAAAACTGCGTTATAAAATTTGTGCGGCTTCGTCAAATTTTAAGCGTGGGCTGCGTGGATAATTTCCCGTTGGATCGCCGTGGCCGATGTTGATAAGAAAGTTTGACTTGAATCGACCGTCGGGGAAAAACTCATTGTCCACTGCGGCGTTGTTGAACCCACTCATCGGGCCCGCGTCGAGTCCGAGTGCACGCACGGCCATGATAAAGTATGCGCCTGACAGTGTGCCATTGCGAAAAGCGGCGGTGGCGGTCAGCTCGGCGTCGGCATCAAACATGCCTTTGACATCCATGGCAGGAAACAGCGTGGGTAAATTTTCTTGAAAGCGGCTGTCAAACGCGACGATGACTGTCACTGGAGCGGCCATTGATTTGGCTTGATTACCCTCCATCATCAGTGGAATCAGGCGTTTTTTGGCCTCGGGAGAACGGACAAAGACAAAGCGCGCGGGTGAGGCGTTGAAAGCGGTGGGGGGCATTTTGGCCAAATCATAGATAGCGTGTAACTGCGCGTCGCTCAATGGCTCGTCGGTGAATTTGTTGAAAGTGCGGGCATCGGTGAATAGTTGGTCGAGTGCGTCGGTGTGGAGTGCGGGCATTTTGTGTCCTTTATTTGATGAATGTACGAGGAGTTTACGGCGCTTTGCTGCTGGCGTAAAGAGGGAACGCTCAAATCAGTTTTTCATTTTAGAATGGATTGATGGCATCAGCAGCTTGAATCTGAATCGTTATCGAGCAGCGATTTTGAGCTATAATTAAAACCATAATTTCATTGTGCCATTCATATATAAGACACAAGACATCAAAAATGTTTTAGAATCCAATTTGCTATGTTTTTAATTCGTTTTTGATGAAGTCATTTTCAACGAACCCACCCACTTAAAGGACATCACCATGTTACAAGCCTACCGTCAACACATTGCCGAGCGCGCCGCGCTTGGAATCCCACCGCT
>CALMCK010000083.1 GCA_937862845.1 uncultured Burkholderiaceae bacterium
CTGCGGTGGCGGCGTAGGGAGCGAGGTGTTGCTCGTAGTGGGTGAATGGGGTCATGAGAGTCTTTCAAAAGTCGTAGGGCGGGCTTTCAAGCCCGCCCTACGGTAGTGTTTAAGCGCATGTATGCAAAGTTTCGCGCAGCACATCATCTGGCACAGTTTGTATGGTGTGTGTGCCGATGCCGTTGAGCAATATAAATTTAATCTGACCCGCATCGGTTTTTTTGTCCAAAAGCATCATGTCCATCATGCGGTCGATGCCGAGCTTGGGTGGCTCGGTCGGCAAACCCGCTGCGGCGATGAGGCGGCGAATGCGCGTGACGTCATCGGCGGTGAGTTGGCCGAGTCGATGCGACAGCTCGGCGGCGAGCACCATGCCTGCGCCGACGGCTTCGCCGTGCAGCCAAACGCCGTAGCCCATGCCCGCTTCGATGGCGTGACCGAAGGTGTGGCCGAAGTTGAGAATAGCGCGCAGGCCTGATTCTTTTTCGTCTTGCGCGACGACGCTCGCTTTGATTTCACACGAGCGCACGATGGCGTGGGTGAGGCACGTTGCGTCTTTTGCCATGATTTTTTCGATGTTGGCTTCCAACCATGCGAAGTATTCTGCATCGTAAATCGCGCCGTGTTTGATGACTTCGGCCATGCCTGCAGACAACTCGCGCTGCGGCAAGGTGGCGAAGGCGTCCAAGTCTGTGAGCACGAGTTGCGGCTGATAAAACGCGCCAATCATGTTTTTACCCAGTGGGTGGTTGACGCCTGTTTTGCCGCCGACCGATGAATCGACTTGCGAGAGCAGGGTGGTGGGGATCTGGATAAATGGCACGCCGCGCATGTAAGCGGCTGCGGCAAAACCTGCCATGTCGCCAATCACGCCGCCGCCGAGGGCGACGATGGTGGTTTTGCGGTCGCATTGTTGCTCGAGCAGTGCGTCAAAAATCGTGTTGAGTGTTTCGAGGTTTTTAAACTGCTCGCCTGTTGGCAATGTGTGGATGTGCACGGTTTTATTCAGTGAGCGAATGGTGGCGGCGAGCGCGTCGGCGTACAGCGGGCCGACGATGTCGTTGGTGACGATGAGCACCGTTGAGCCGACGATGGCTTGCTCAAGCTGTGCTTTGGCGTGCATCGCGCCGCTGCCGATGACGATGGGGTAGGCGCGCTCGCCGAGTTCGACGTTGAGGGTTTTCATGACGGTCTTTCTGTGTTTGATGTGCTTTGATTCTGCTGATTTTGTTGAATGTGTTCGAGCAAGGCGTTGATGATTTGCTGGGCGACGTGGCTCACTTGACCCGCGCCTGTGATGACTTCGAAGTCAGCGATGGATTGATACAAAGGGTGGCGGATGTCGTAGAGCTGGCGCAGCGTGGCGAGCGGATCGCCCGTTTGCAATAAGGGTCGCGAGCGGTCGTGGCGTGTGCGTTGCACGAGGCGCTCGGGCGTCGTCGAGAGGTAGACCACCCAGCCGCGCTCGCTCAAGTGCGCACGGTTGTCTGGTCGCAGTGCCGCACCGCCGCCTGTGGCCAGCACCATGTTGGTTTGTAATGTGAGTTCGGCGATGACGCGCGCTTCGCGTTCGCGAAAGCCTGCTTCGCCTTCGTACTCAAAAATCGTGGCGATGGTGGTGCCTGTGCGTGCAATGATTTCATCATCTGAGTCGATGAAGTTGCGTTGCAAAGTTTGTGCGAGTATGCGCCCCACCGTGGATTTGCCTGCGCCCATTAAACCGACCAAGTAAACATTGGGCGCGTGTTGCAACACCGCGTGTTGCTCGGGCGTGATGGTGAGGGTGGGTATGTGTTTGCGTCGGCGCATGGGGCTTATTTTGGGTCGAGTAATCGGTTGATGTTATTTTTGTTGGTGTTGTTGCTCGGCATCGGTTTGCCTTTGCCATCGAGCACATACGGCGTTAAGAAAATCAGCAGTTCGGTTTTAGAAACTGATTTGTCGGTGCGTTTAAATAAGTAGCCGAGCAAAGGGATGTCGCCGAGCAGTGGGGTTTTGTTTTCTGATTTGCTTGAGGCTTCTTGATAAATGCCGCCGATGACGAGTGTGCCGCCGTTTTCGATTTTAACTTGTGTTTGCACGTGTTTGGTGTTGATGGTGTAGCCGGCGCTGGTGAGCAGGCTGCCAATGCTGTCTTTGGTGATGTCGACATCCATAATCACATTGCTGTTGTTGACGATTTGCGGTGTGACTTCGAGTTTTAAGTTGGCTTTGCGAAACGACACTGAGTTCGTGCCCAAGCCTGTGGATTGCTGGTAAGGAATTTCGGTGCCTTGTTCAATAATCGCTTTGACATTGTTGCGAGTGACGACGCGCGGACTGGAGATGACTTTGCCGCGGCCATCGACTTCAAGGGCGCTGATTTCTAAATTAATGAACTGCGACAAGCCCGAGCGAAACAGACTCACGGCAAAGCTCGAAGGATCGACTGCTGCCGATGCGATGGAGGCGCCGAAGTTAATCATGTTATTGGCCGTTGAGGCGGTTTGACCAATGCGGTTGCTGTTGTTTTGGCCGCTTAAGTCTTGCACATTTTGAGAGTTGCTGCCAAACACCACGCCACCATCGGTGCGCGTGGGAATCGTGATGGATTGTCCTGGGTTGGCTGGGTCGGGCACGGTTTGGTAGCCTGTGCGCGTTAGGTCATTGAAGCCGAGCTTCATGCCCAAACTTCTTGAAAAACTGTCATCTGCCTCGACAATTCGAGCTTCGATGAGCACCTGTCCTTCATGTGACTGGGTTTTGTTGTCGCTCGCATCGTCAGAATAATACTCATAGCCGTTGCTGATGTAATAGGTGTTATCAGTTTGCTCGACGTTGAGGTTTTTGTCTTTGACAATCACGGCGAGGGCTTCTTGCCATGTGGCGTTTTTGAGATTGAGGGTCATGCTGCCTGTGATGGACTCATTGGCGACGATGTTCACGCCAGCGGTTTCGCCGAGTACTTGTAATAAGGCGCGCACGGGCACGTCTTGAAAAGCGAAGGCCATGCGCTTTGGCACGATGTCAACACTTTGTGCTTGGGCGTGTGCAGAAATCATGCTGAATAAAATCAATGCAGCGATGTGGCGCAGGTGGTGTTTGGTTTTTTGGAGGGCGTGTTTCATGGGGTCATGCCTTTTTGCAAAGTGTCTTGTGGGTTTGATTCGCGAGTGATGCGTTGCTGTTTTTTGTCTACGGTCAGGGTGATGCTGGACTCACTGATGCTGAGCACCGACCATTTGCCTTTGCCGACGGTGTCGCCTGGTTTGATGCGGTAGAGTCGGTCGCCGACATTCAGCACGGCCCACTCGGCGTTGTGTTGACGCAAAAAACCTGTGAAATGCAGATCGGTCAACTCGGCTTGAGCAAGGGTCGGTTTGGCGGCAGCGTAGCTCGGGGTGATGAGGTAACCGTTGGAAAACTCACCAGAACCATAGACATTGGTGCTGTCGTTGGTTAAGGGCTCTGTGTTTTGTGTGTCCACAATTTTCGCTTCGGCAGTGCTCTTGCTGTCTGGATTGGCGATGAATACTTTGTTGTTCAATGGACTGGCGGGCAGCTCTGTGAGCGTGCGGGTGGCGATGAGTTGCTCGGGTGCGCTGGCGCTGGCACTTGCTTGTGCGCGGACGTTTTGCGCCCATTGGTTGACTTGAGCGGCGCTTTTGGGGGCGGTGTTGTTGAGTGTGGTTTTAATGCTCGCGACATCACAGCCGCTGAGCAATGTGAATGCAGCGAGTAGTGCGAGTGGTGCGAGCAATGGGCTGTGAGCGATGTGGTTTTTTTTCATGGCGTGGCTGCCTTGATGAAAAACAACTGCAACTGCACTTTAACGGCATCGTCGTTGACGCCGATGAGTGTCATGTTTTCGAGCGAGATGATTTCGCTGCGCTCAGATAAATGGTTCACCCACTCGAGGATGTCTGGGTAACGGCCTTCCGCTGTGAGGGTGATTTGCCCCGCCATGGGTTCGCGGCCGAGCTGCTCGGTCAGTGACGCGCTGGCGTTGAGTGGGGTACTTTTGTCAGCGGTGTTGGGCTCGATGGGGGTGAGTGAGATGTGGCGCAAGTGGTGTGACTGGGCGACTTCAATCAGTTGGGCCAACCACTGCGCGGTGTCGCTTGCGGCGATCGGTGTCACGCCTTGTGCGATGATGCCGCTCGCATCTTGGCTGTGCTGGGCGCTGCTTAGTGCGGCTTGACTGTATTGTTGTTGCAAGGATTGTGTTTGGGCTTGTGCGACAAGCAGTGTGCGCCACATGGGTCGCAACCAGCCAACGCTGACCACGATGAGGATAAGAGCGGTGAGTAGGACGAGTAAAAACCGTCGCGGTGCGCTCGGCCATGTGGAAAACTGTGCGAGGTCAAGCTGCGCCCATGAGCGCCAGCCGTTGTGCGGCGTGCCGTTCATTGGGCAGCTCCTGTGGTGTTTGACGTGGCGGGTGTTGCGCTGACGGCACGGGTGTTGGGCGTTAAAACGGTTTCAAATAACCAATACTCTGAGCCCGTGTTGGTTTTTCCATCGAGCCGAATCAGTTTGACTTGATGGCTGGTTTTGTACTGTTCGGTCAATGTGGCGACCAGTTGTGCGACGGCATCGGCTGTGCTCGCTTTGCCCGTCAGCGTGAGCTGCGCGCCTTCTTGGCGTGCTTCGATGAATTGCAACGATGGGCTGGCCGCATCATTGAGTGTGCTCATCCAGTCGAGTCGACCTGCGGATTGCTGTTTCCAGTCGGCGAGTTTTTCGATGAATGCGGTGTTGCTGTTGGCGGACGATGGGCTGTTGTTTGGGGTGGTGTTTGGCACGAGTGTGCTCAGCTCGTTTTGCAAGGCGAGATTGACCTGCGTGCTTTGGTTGAGATAATACCGCAGACCGACAAAAGCGGCCGCCAATAACAAGAGTGCGACCAAGGCGCAGCTGAGGATTTCGTGAATGAGGCTGCTTTCTGGGTGAGAAGAGCGGGTGCGGTGCGGCCAAAGATTGAGCAAACGGGTTTTCATTTGGCGGCCCTCACCTGTTCGCTGAGCTGCCACACACAGCCGAGTCGTGCCAATGCGTCAGAACGCACACCAGCCTCATCGGGCAGACGCAAACTGCGCACGGGCATGCCGAGACGTGATTGCAATTGCGCGCGCGCTTGCGACCAATCCAGTCCTGTGCCGGTGCCTTGTAACATGACCATGTGGCTCAGTGATTCACCCAGCCACTGCTTGGCGGCGGTCTCGATTTCATCGACGGCGAAGCGTGTCGGCAGTTGTAATGATTGATTTGTGTGGGTGTCGTCGCTGCGGTAAACAAAACCGGCTTGGGATAAAGATGTGGCGTCGAATAGTTTGACCTGATGGTGTGCGTGGCCGTTGACGTCGGTCCACCACATTTGCAAACCATCGTAATCGCATTGGCAAACCAGTGTGTTTGGCGTTTGAGCATTGCCATGGTTTTTATACAGACTTGTTGCGTCAACGTCCTCAAAAGATGCCGCCGCCCAAATCAGCGATTCGGCGCAAACCCAGCGCAAATGCCAGTTGGACTGCATAAATGCCGCGCCATACTGAGCGACTTCAGTCTGACGCGCCACCAAAAGCACGGTCTCATTGCGGTCCTGTAAGAGATGCTTGTGCGGCGAGAGGTCATAAAACACCTCCCCCAGCGACAGCCCCAAAGTCTGTGAAATATGGCGCGTCGCTTGATAATCCATTTCTTCGGCATCGAGCCCCACAGGCAGGGTCAGGTATTGCAAATGCGTCAAGCCGCTCGGCAATACCACTGCGACATCGAGTGTCATGGCGTCGTCAATGTGCGCGCTCAAAGCATTCATCAACAGCTCAGGCTCGAGTAATCGGCCATTGCGCACGGCGCCATCGGGCAACGCGACAACGCCCGCGCTGTACACGCGCGAGCCAGAACGCACGAGGTAGGCCACCTCGCGATGAAATACTTGAATTGTTAGAATAGGCGCGGCACGACCCAGCCAGCGACGCCAAGAAAAACGAGCAGTCAAACACACTCCCTGTATGGATTTTATTGAACCACAACCGATGAAGGCATGACTCAGTCATTGATGCGGCAGGTGAAACCACTGAAAGCCAACGGATAATCAGCGGTTTTTCACACAAACCAATCCCGCGAGTATACAATAAGCGTCGCTTGCCTGACTGCACTTTTGCCTGAACTTTTATAGAACACACCAATGAGCACAGAAAACAACATCGAAAACGAAAACGCAACCAAATCATCGGCCAAAACCAAAAAAACCACCAAGCCCCAAGGGCCAAAGTGGTGGCGCGTCCTCAAAGGCTTGTTTTTCACGGGCGTGATGACAGGCATCATTGGCGCATTCGCGCTCGCCATTTATGTGGCGATGGTGTGGCCCAGCTTGCCGTCAATTGAATCGCTGAAAGACTACAAACCACGCATGGCCATGCAGGTGTTCACCGAAGATGGTCAACTCATCGGCGAATTTGGCGAAGAGCGTCGCAAGATGATTGAAATTAAAGACGTGCCCGATCATGTTAAATGGGCGATTCTCTCGATTGAAGACGCGCGATTTTATGAGCACGGCGGCATCGACTATAAAGGTCTGGCGCGTGCGATGTTGAACAACGTCACCAATCCAAACGAGCCCCAAGGTGCGTCCACCATCACACAACAGTTGGCGAAAAATTTCTTTTTGAGCAGTGAGCGCACATTCAATCGCAAATTTTACGAAGCGCTGATGGCGAAAAAAATTGAAGCCAGTTTAACCAAAGACGAGATTCTCGAGCGCTACATCAACCACATTTATTTGGGTGAGCGCGCTTATGGTTTTCCAGCGGCATCCGAAATTTATTTTGGCAAGCCACTTAAAGACGTGAGCATTGCCGAAGCTGCCATGCTCGCCGCATTGCCGCAAGCACCAGGACGCAACAACCCGATTCGCAACCGCGCCAATGCTGACAGCCGTCAAAAGTACATTTTGGAACGCATGCTCGAGTTGGGCAAAATCACCCAAGCGCAATACGACCAAGCCAAGGCCGAGGTGGTCGCCATCGTCGACACACGCGGATTGGCCACCACCAATAAATACGGCACACACGCCGAGTACGTCGCCGAAATGGCGCGTGCGCTCATGTACGACCGCTATAAAGAAGCTGCTTACACAGAAGGCTTGAAAGTCTACACCACCATCAATTCAAAAGAGCAGGACGCCGCCTACCAAGGTGTGCGCACCGCTGTGATTAACTACGACACCAAATACGGTTATCGCGGACCCGAGGCGCAGTATGACCTGCCCGCCTCAGATGCCGATCGTCTCACCGAGTTGGATAAGATTTTCAACGACCCTTTGCACGACGACTTTGGTAACCTGCGTGCCGCAGTGGTGCTCGGTGTTTCTGCAAGCAGCGTGTCGGCAGTGTTGGCCGACGGTGCAGAGGTCGAAATCACAGGCTCAGGTTTGGCGTTTGCCCGTAAATCGATAGGCGGCGGTAAAAACCCAATCAAAGTTGGCTCTGTTGTTCGTGTTGTCGAAAGTGACGACGGCAATTTGCGCATCACTCAAGTGCCAGCTGTCCAAGCGTCATTCGTATCCATGTCATCGACAGACGGTGCGATTCGCGCATTGGTCGGCGGTTTTGATTTCAATCAAAGCAAATTCAATCGCGTGACCGACGGCTATCGTCAGCCAGGCTCAGGTATTAAACCATTCGTCTACTCAGCGGCCATGGAAAAAAATGGTTTGAACACCGGCTCGATTGTTGATGATACGCCATTGCAAATTGGCGGCTGGCGTCCACAAAACTCCGACGGACGCTTCCTCGGCCCGATTCCACTCTCGACCGCACTGGCTGGTTCGCGCAACATGGTGTCAATTCGACTCCTGCAAAGCATCGGCAATGATTATTTCCGTCAATACGCCTCGCGCTTTGGCTTTGAACCCAAACGCATTGACCAATATTTAACCGTCGCACTCGGCGCCATGGAAGCCACGCCGTGGCAAATGGCGGGTGCATACGGCGTGTTTGCCAACGGCGGCTACAAAGTCAATCCGTATATCATTAGCAAAGTGGTCGATCGCAATGGCGCCACGGTTTTGCAAGCGCAACCCAAAAAAGCCGGCGATCCAGCCAACCGCGTGATAACCGAGAAAAATGCCGCCATGACCGATGCATTGATGCGCGGCGTGGTTCAGCACGGTACTGCACGTGCAGCCATGGCGCTCGGCCGCAATGATATCGCAGGTAAAACAGGGACGACCAATGATGCCAAAGACGCATGGTTCAATGGTTACCAGCCCAAGCTCGTTGGTATTGCGTGGATGGGTTTTGACCGTCCCAAAGGTCTGGGTTCGGGCGAATTTGGTGGCACCTTGGCTTTGCCGATTTGGATGAACTACATGCGTGTAGCACTAAAGGCCCAAAAAGTCGAAACGCGCAAAGACCCTGCCATTGACACACCTGTGACCGACGACACGACAGCGTTGACGCCCGTTGATCCAAACGCCGAGCCCGAAAAGCTCAACGTAGACGCCAGCGCCGTGCCGCCATCAAGCAACGAAGCGCGACAAGCCGCAGAAAAAGCCAATGCCAATGACGTACAAGAAGCGGCCAAGCCGCAGCCTGCCGCGCCCGCACCAGTTTTGCCCGCAGCGCCCGTGGTGCCAAAGCCAGCGCCGTAACCGCTCGCTCGATAGTGCAAAAAACCATGTGGCAACACATGGTTTTTTGCATCTGCGCAGGGCGTTTCAAATG
>CALMCK010000084.1 GCA_937862845.1 uncultured Burkholderiaceae bacterium
AGTTTTCCATGAAGATGAAACAAAAAAACCTATTACTGGTTTCTGCATTTGCCGCTTTGACCTTGGCCGCGTGTGGCGCCAAAGAAAAAACAAAAGACGCCGAGCACCTGACGCGGCGAAAGCTGTAACGACTGCGGAAGCAGGCGGCCCTGCGATTATTTTTGATGCGGGTGGTAAGTTTGATAAATCATTCAACGAATCTGGCTACAACGGCGCTGAAGAATTCAAAAAAGAAACAGGCAAAAGCTACCTTGATTTTGAATTAAAAAACCCAGCAGAACTCGAAGGCGTATTGCGCAAAATGGCACAACGCGGTGGCAACCCAATCGTGACCATGGGCTTTAACAGCGCAGAAGCATTGGGTAAAGTATCGGCCGAATTGCCAAAATCAAACTTCGTCATCATCGACTCTGAAGTGGCTCAACCGAATGTTAAGTCAGTACAGTTCCGTGAAGAAGAAGGTTCATACCTCGTCGGCGCGCTCGCAGCAATGAAATCTGCATCGGGCAAAGTCGGCTTCATCGGTGGCATGGACATCCCTGTGATTCGTAAATTCGCATGCGGTTTCGAGCAAGGTGCAAAACACGTTAATCCTAAAGCCGAAGTGATTAAAAACACCGTTGGTGACACAGGCGAAGCATGGAACAACCCAACCAAGGGCGGCGAATTGGCCAAAGCCCAATTTGGTCGTGGTGTTGACGTGATTTTTGCAGCGGCAGGCGGTACGGGCATCGGCGTGTACCAAGCGGCGAAAGACAACAAAAAATACGCCATCGGTGTGGACAGCAATCAAAACTACTTGCAACCTGGCACCATGTTGACCTCTATGGTGAAACGTGTGGACGTGGCTGTTAAAAATGCATTCACTGAAGCGGCTTCAGGTAAATTCACGGGCGGCTCTGTGTCACTGGGCTTGGCTGAAAACGGTGTCGATTGGGCGCTGGACAAAGACAACCGCGAATTGGTCACACCAGAAATGGAAGCCAAAGTAAACGCGATTAAAGCCGACATCGTCAGCGGTAAAATCAAAATCACTTGCGACGGTAAGTAATTTAGTTTGAGATACAGCAAAAGCCAATTCATTGGCTTTTGCTGTATTTAATCCCCACCGTCATGGTTCGGATGAATGCGCTCAATCACTTGAGTTCATTCATTCACATCAATATATTTATAACAACATCTATAATAATTCGAGACGCCCATGTCCAAAGAGACCCAAGCCACCGCAGCACCGCTCGCTGTCGAAATGCGCCACATCAACAAGCGCTTTGGCGCGGTGTGGGCCAATCAAGACATCGATTTGGCCATTCCTGACGCCACGATTCATGGCATCATCGGCGAAAACGGCGCAGGAAAATCCACCCTGATGTCGGTTTTATATGGTTTTTATGAAGCCGACTCGGGCGAAATTTTAATCGATGGCGTGCCCGTCAAAATGACCAATTCGACCCAAGCGATTTCGCATGGCATTGGCATGGTGCATCAGCATTTCATGTTGGTCGAGCCGCTGACCGCGCTTGAAAATATTTTGCTCGGTGCCGAGGACTCATGGTCGCTCGATGCTTCTAAATCAAAAGCGCGTGCGCGACTTGAAGCCATCAGCCAGAAGTTCGGCCTCGAAGTGC
>CALMCK010000085.1 GCA_937862845.1 uncultured Burkholderiaceae bacterium
CCACGACCCCTTGGTTCGTAGCCAAGTACTCTATCCAGCTGAGCTACAGCCGCTTGTGAAGAAGCGAAACTATAGCAAGGTTTGTGCGCTCTTGGCAAGTCTTTTTTGAAAAAAAATTAAAATTGTGCAAAAGCCTTTGAAAATCACCGCCCCTCATGTGGTAATTTATCTACTTTAGCAGTAGAATGCGTGAATCCGTTGAAAAGCGCGCCATGTTATGTTGCGTTTTCAAGCGTTTATTCTTATGACGACACTACGATAGATAATTTTATGACTATGATTAAAGGCAGTTTGGTGGCGATGGTCACCCCGATGACTGAAGATGGCGCGGTGGATCATGCCGCGTATCGCGCATTGATTGATTGGCACATCAGTGAAGGCACTGATGCGATTGTCGCGGTCGGTACCAGCGGTGAGTCGCCGACGGTGACGGTGGATGAGCAGTGCGAGCTGATTAAAATTGCAGTGGAGCATGCGGCGGGTCGGATTCCGATTATTGCGGGTGCGGGCGGTAACTCTACCCGTGAGGCGATTGAGCTGTCACGCTTTGCGCATTCGGTTGGTGTGGATGCGACTTTGCAAGTGGTGCCTTACTATAATAAACCGACTCAAGAGGGTTTGTACCAACACTTTAAATCCATCGCGGATGCGGTGCCGTGCCCGATTGTTTTGTACAATGTGCCTGGTCGCACGGTGGCTGACATGGCCAATGACACTGTGTTGCGCTTGGCAGCGGTGGACAATATCGTTGGGATTAAAGACGCTACAGGCGATGTCGGTCGCGGCATTGCTTTGTTGCAAAAAACGCCTAAAGATTTCGCGGTGTACAGTGGCGATGACATGACGGCGGCAGCGTATATTTTAATGGGGGCGCATGGCAATGTGTCGGTCACGGCAAACGTTGCCCCCCGCTTAGTGGCTGATTTGTGTGCTGCGGCATTGGCGATGGATGTCAATAAAGTGCGCGAGTTAAGCGCGAAACTGTGCGATTTGAATAAAAACTTGTTTATTGAAGCAAATCCTATCCCAGTAAAATGGGCTTTGAATGCTTTGGGTAAGATTGGGACGGGCATTCGCTTGCCGCTCACACCTTTGTCATCGGCTTCGCAAGGCGCAGTAAAATCTGCTCTGCAAACCGCTGGTTTATTGTCATTTTAAGATTATAACGAAAGAGGATTCAATTGAAAAAGACCGCATATAAAGCATTGGGATTGGCATTGGTACTGACTTTAAGTGCTTGCGCTTCAAGCAGTGATAAAAAACTCGATTACCGCAGCCAAGTGAAAGGCTCGCCTCTTGAAGTGCCTCCAGGTTTGACGGATTACGACAAAGACGCGCATTTTGATTTAAACAAAGGCATCAGCGCTTCACAAGTGAATGCGGGTGCTGGTCAAGTGGTTTCGAGCAATGTCTTGGTGAACGCCAAAGACATGCACATCGAAAAACTTGGTGACACTCGCTGGCTGGTGATTAACCGACCTGCGGAGCAAATTTGGCCAGTGCTGCAAGATTTTTGGGAAGAAAATGGTTTCACCATCCGCACCAATACGCCTAAAGTCGGCGTGATGGAAACCGATTGGGCTGAAAACCGTGCAAACTTACCACAAACTGGTCTGCGCAAACTCATCGGTGGCGCATTGGATATGTTGTATGACACGGGCACACGCGATATGTTCCGCACGCGCATGGAGCGCACGGGCAATGGCACAGAGATTTACATCAGCCACCGTGGCATGGAGGAGGTTTATACGTCTTCTTCCAAAGACACCACCAGCTGGCAGCCACGAGCGTCAGATCCGCAACTTGAAGGCGAGTTGTTGCGCCGTTTGATGGTGCGTCTGGGCACCAACGAAGCCGAAGCGAGTGCCGCTTTGCAAGCGAGCTCGAGCAATTTGGTGCGTGGTGCCACTGTTAAAGGCAACGCATTGATTTTAAATGACGTGCCTGACAATGCATGGCGCCGCATTGGCCTGTCACTGGACCGAGTCGGTTTGTCTGTGATTGACCGTGACTACACCAACCGTGTTTACTACATCACGCCAAACTCGGATGACCGTGGTCTGTTCAAAAAATCGTTTGGTAAATTGGGCGAGTCTTATCAAGTTCAGCTGAAAACAGTGAGCGCCAATCAAACTGAAGTCACATTTGCAGACCGCAATGGCAAAATGTTGACGGGCGATGACAAAGGCCTGTCTAAAATCCTTAAAGAGCTGCAAAAAACCCTGAAGTAATTTAACAAGGTTCACCATGCAACAATACCTACGCTACGCCAGTTTGGGCAGCGGCAGTTCAGGAAATGCATTGGTCATCGAGGCGCGTTGTGGTCAGTCCACAACGCGCCTTTTGCTTGATTGTGGTTTCAGTGTGCGAGAAACGAGTAAACGACTCGCGCGTCTGAATCTCACTGGGCAAGACATTCATGCCGTTCTGATCACCCACGAACACGACGATCACATCGGTGGTGCGGCTCGTTTTGCGCGAAAATTTGGCAGCCCGCTGTACATGTCGCGCGGCACGTATTTAAGCGTCATGCGCCACGCCACTCATTCGTGCGATGGGCTCGATGTGCAGTTTTGCCGTGATGAGCACAGTTTTTCCATCAATGACTTGAGCATTCATCCCTACACGGTGCCGCACGATGCGCGCGAGCCGTTGCAATTCACTTTTTCGTTGAATCAGCTGCGCCTCGGCGTGCTCACCGATGTCGGGCACATCACGCATCGCATGATAGATGCGCTGAAGGGTTGTCATGGATTGGTGTTGGAGTACAACTATGACGCGCACATGATGGCGAACTCAAAATACCCGCCGACACTGCGCCACCGCATCACGGGTGATTATGGCCATTTGGACAACAATATCTCGCAATCACTGCTGCTCGCGCTGGTGCACGATGATTTGCATCACGTGCATGCCGCACACATCAGCCAAAACAACAACCAAAAAGCAGTGGTGCAGTCTTTGCTCGAAGACGCGTTGCGACCGCATGACATTCCGTTTGCGCTGGCCTGTCAGGACGAGGGTTTTGATTGGTTTGAAGTGATGTAGTGTGGCTAGGGAAAAGTATGTTTTTACTTTTTCCATATTTCCTTAAGTTTGCGCAAAGGTTTTGACCGCACGAACAGCACGCTGCCAAGCCTTGATTTTTTCCTGCATGACCAGGCCACTCGTTTGCGCGGTAAACACGCGCTCGCTTTGCCACTGCGCGATGAGCGCGTCAGTGTCCGGCCAAAATCCCACCGCAAGTCCCGCCAGATACGCCGCACCGAGAGCGGTGGTTTCGGTGATGTGCGGGCGAAGCACGTCGATGCCGAGCAGGTCGGCTTGGAATTGCAACAAAGTATTGTTGGCACTGGCACCACCATCGACGCGCAGAGCCGAGATGCTCAACCCCGCATCCGATTGCATGGCATTCAGCACATCCATGGTTTGGTAGGCGATGGATTCGAGGGCAGCACGGGCAATGTGTGCGTCGGTGCTGCCGCGCGTGAGACCCAGAATGCTGCCGCGTGCATTGGCATCCCAATGGGGCGCGCCCAAGCCAGCGAAGGCTGGCACGAAATACACGCCGTCGGTGTCCGCGACGCTCTGCGCCAATCGCTCGACTTCGGCAGAAGCGTCGATAATGCTCAGGCCATCGCGCAGCCATTGCACCACCGCACCGCCGATGAAGATACTGCCCTCGAGTGCGTATTGAGTTTTGTCGCCGATTTTCCAAGCCACCGTGGTGAGCAGTTGGTTGTGCGAGGCCACGGGCGCATCACCCGTGTTCATCATCATGAAGCAACCCGTGCCATAGGTGTTTTTGACCATGCCTTCTCTGAACGCCATTTGGCCAAACAACGCCGCGTGCTGATCGCCAGCCAGCGCCGCCAAAGGGATGTTGCCGCTGTGTTTGGGCAAAATGACGTCGGCAACATGACCACTCGTGTCGCACACTCTCGGCAGCATGGCGCGTGGAATATCAAACAAAGCCAGCAACTCATCGTCCCACGCCAATGTGTGGATGTTGAATAATAAAGTGCGCGATGCATTGCTCACATCCGTGACGTGTTGTGCGCCATGAGTCAGCTGCCAAGTCAACCATGAATCAACGGTGCCAAAGGCCAAATGACCCTGTTCGGCCAAATGCTGCGCGCCATCGACATGGTCGAGCAGCCAACGAATTTTACTCGCAGAAAAATAAGCATCGAGCCGCAAACCTGTTTTCGCTCGCAACATCGGCTCATGCCCAGCCGCTTTGAGCTGCTCGCACGCACTCGCTGTGCGGCGATCCTGCCAAACGATGGCATTGTGTATCGGCCGTCCTGTGCGTCTGTCCCACACAATGGTGGTCTCACGTTGATTGGTGATGCCGATGGCCGCGATGTCTGCGCTGTTCGCATTGGCTAGGCTCAGCACCTGATGAACCACCGCCATCTGGCTTTGCCAAATCTCATCGGGGTCGTGCTCAACCCATGCCGCTTGCGGATAGATTTGCGTGAACTCTTGTTGTGCTGTCTGCACGACTTGACCTGCGTGGTTGAATAAAATCGCGCGTGAACTGGTCGTGCCCTGATCCAAAGATAAAATATATCGTCTCGACATGCTAAACCTCTGATTGTAAATAATCCGCCAAACGCGCCACATCCTCAGCGCTCGCATACAGGCCGAGCTTGGTGCGTCGCCATAAGACATCCTCAGCGCTGCGTGCCCATTCGTGTGTGCGCAAATACTCAAGCTCGGCCGCATACAGCTGCGGACACAGCAGTTCTCCGAGCGCATCCATGCTTTGTTTGTCTGTGAGCAAAATATCCATGCGCGTGCCATACAGTCGCGCATAGCGGCGACACAGCGCTGCATCGAGCCATGGGTATGCCAGCTGTTGGGCGTGGACATAAGCGTCAAAATCGGCGTTGGGGATGTCGCCGCCGGGCAATACCTGCGTCGCCGTCCATGCATCAGCGCTCATCGGCAGCACCTTGGCCAATTCGCTCATGGCATCCTCAGCCAATCGACGGTAAGTGGTGATTTTTCCGCCATAAATCGACAACACGGGCGCACCGGCGCTTTGGTTTAACACCAGTTGATAGTCGCGCGTCACTTCAGCAGGATTGCCATGCTGATCCGCGAGCAACGGTCGAACACCTGCGTAGCTGCTGAGCACATCGGCGGGGGAAATCGAGCGGGTAAAATAATCATTGATCACGTCGCACAAATACTGCGTTTCTTCATCACTGATGGCCACCTGCGCCACGTCATCGTGATACGGCACATCCGTCGTGCCGATGAGGGTGAAGTCGTGCTCATACGGAATCGCAAACACGATGCGCTTGTCGCTGTTTTGAAAAATATACGCATACGCATGGTCAAATAATTTGCGCACGATGATGTGGCTGCCTTTGACCTGACGCAGACTGCGCGCCGCGCGCGTGTCGAGCTTGTGTTCCAGCACATCCACAGCCCATGGACCTGCGGCATTGACGATGACTTTCGCCTCGATCTCACGGGTTTCACCCGCATCGTTTTGCAGCGTCGCACGCCAGTGGCCATCGACTGGCAGCGCCTGAGTCAAGCGGGTGCGCACCAAAATCTCAGCACCTTTGAGTTGCGCATCCATGGCGTTTAAAACCACCAGCCGCGCATCATAAACCCAAGCATCCGAGTATTCAAAGCCATGGGTCAATGACGGTTTTAAAGCATCGCCGGCCACATGGTTTTTAAAGTTCACCGAGCACGATGCAGGCAACAGCGCCCGCCGTGCCAAATGGTCGTACAAAAACAAGCCCGTCCGAATCATCCACTTCGGCCGCAGATGTGCGACATGCGGCATGATGAATCGCATGGGCCAAATGATGTGCGGTACGATGTTCAGCAACACTTCGCGCTCCTGCAGTGCCTTGCGCACCAGCCCAAATTCATAGTGCTCTAGGTAACGCAGGCCGCCGTGAATCAGCTTGCTGCTGTTGGACGAAGTGTGTTGCGCCAAATCGTCTTGTTCGCACAACAACACGCGCAACCCACGACCCGCCGCATCGCGGGCAATGCCCGCGCCGTTGATGCCGCCGCCGATGATGAGTAAGTCGTACATGAATGGCCCGCAGTGGATTTGAATGAAAACAGTTTAGCACTGCCCGCCCATTTGGTGAAATGGAATTGCCATAAAAAAACCGCCCGTTGAAATCAACGGGCGGTTTTACAAAACAAAGGCATTAAACTTGCGAGCCGAAGTTCGGGTCTTTGCGATTCATTTCTCGACGTTCCAACTCGTCTTGTGAAATCTCGAAGTCTTTTTTCGACACGCCCAACCACAGTGACAAACCTGCCGCGACGAAAATCGATGAGTAAATACCAAAAACAATGCCGATGGTCAACGCCAGCGCGAAGTAGTGCAAGGTAGGGCCGCCGAAAAAGAACATCGCGAGCACCATCATCTCGGTGCTTAAATGCGTGATGACCGTGCGGCTGGTGGTCGAAGTGATGGCGTGGTTCATGACTTGACGGGTGGACCAACCACGGCTTTTGGGTTCGCGGAACACCTCACGAATACGGTCAAAAATAACCACCGATT
>CALMCK010000086.1 GCA_937862845.1 uncultured Burkholderiaceae bacterium
TCATCGGTGCGCTTGACGCCTTTGATTCGACGATTCAAGGTTTGATTCAAGAGGCGCATGACAAAACCAGCGAAGGGCAGGTGTTGACCCTGACGATTTCAGCGAATTATGGTGGCCGCTGGGACATCTTAAATGCAATGAATGATTTGCTCGCACACCGTAAAGCAAATGGTCTGGCGGCTGATGCGCCTGTGTCTGAAGATGACTTAAAGCCGTTTTTGCAGTTGTCCGATTTGCCAGAGCCTGATTTATTCATCCGCACAGGCGGTGAGGCGCGCGTGTCTAATTTCTTGTTGTGGCAGTTGGCGTATACTGAATTGTTTTTCACGCCCATTTATTGGCCAGATTTTAATAAGTCCGAGCTGCTCTCGGCGATTGCTTCTTATCAACAGCGCGAGCGTCGCTTCGGTCGAACCAGTGCGCAGGTCGCATCACAAAATTAAAAAAGACACGAAAAAACAACATGTGTTTTTTCGTGCTTTACTTAAGTGCTTGGCTTAAGCGTATTATTAAGCACATTAAAGGAATTATTATGGTTAAAACGCGGGTCATTACTGCGCTTTTCATGTTGGCGGTTGTTGCGGGCATGTTGTTTTTTGCAAATACTCAAGTCTGGCTGGTCGGCATCAGTGCGCTGGTGGCTTGGGCGGCTGTCGAGTGGGCGAGTCTGGCGAAGTTCTCTAAACTGGCAAAGGCTGTCTATGCCTTCACTGTGCCTGCGTTATTGGGTGCGGGTTATATGCTGATGAACCATGGCGATGCGCGTTTGGTGATTGTGGGGGTGTTGTTGAGTGTGCTTTTTTGGTTGTTGATGGTGCCGATTTGGTTGTTTAATGCTTGGCATGTTCGCTCAAAACCTGTGCTGGCATTGGTCGGTGCGTTGATTTTGTTGGCGGCGGGTTGGTGTTTGTTAATGGCGCGACCGCACCCGTTGTCTTTTCCGCCCAGTATTGAAAACCCTTGGTTGATTTTGGGATTTTTGCTGGTGGTTTGGGTGGCTGACTCTGTGGCGTTTTTTGCAGGTCGGGCGTTGGGTCGTCATAAGCTGGCACCGTCGATTAGCCCTGGTAAAACGATTGAGGGTGCTTTGGGTGCTTGGGTGGGTGTTTCGGCGTATTTGATTTTCTTGAAATATATGGACTGGTTGCCATTTGATTTGACGTTGGCCAAATTATTTTTGCTCGCGTTCATGATGACTTACATTAGTATTTTGGGTGATTTGTTCGAGTCGTGGTTGAAGCGTTGCGCGGGTGTGAAAGACAGCGGTCGCGCGCTGCCGGGCCATGGCGGGATACTAGATCGAATCGATGCGATTTTATCGACTTTGCCTTTGCAGCTGCTTTTGTATAATTTATTGAGTATGAGCCAATGATGCAGCATGTGACGATTCTGGGCGCGACGGGTTCGATTGGTTGCAGCACGCTCGATGTGTTGGCACGGCATTCTGATCGCTTCTCAGTGTTTGCTTTGACAGGTGGCACACAGATTGAATTATTGGCGCAACAGTGTGCCGCGTTTTCGCCCAAGTTTGTTGTGGTGCTCGATGAGGCCGCTGCGCTGGATTTGCGCACGCGTTTGTCCGCAGTGTGTTGCTTGACTCAGGTTTTGGTGGGCGTTGAGGCTTTGTGTGACGTTGCCAGTGCACCCGAGGTCAGCACTGTGATGTCGGCCATCGTCGGTGCGGCAGGATTGTTGCCCACCATGGCGGCGGCACGATCAGGCAAACGTTTGTTGTTGGCCAACAAAGAATCGCTGGTCATGTCTGGCGCGCTGATGACTGCGGCGGTGCGTGAAGGCGGGGCGACGTTGTTGCCGATCGACAGTGAGCACAATGCGTTGTTTCAATGCCTGCCAGCTGACGGCCAGACTCGTGGGGTGGCGAGTTTGACATTGACGGCTTCGGGCGGGCCATTTTTGCATACGCCGATGGCGCAGTTGCAAAACATCACGCCCGATGAGGCATGCGCTCACCCTCGCTGGAAAATGGGGCGGAAAATCTCGGTCGACTCGGCAACCATGATGAATAAAGGTCTTGAGGTGATTGAGGCGCACTGGTTGTTTGGCGTCGCACCGGACGCGATTAAAGTGGTCATCCATCCACAATCTGTCATACATTCATTGGTAAACTACGTCGATGGCAGCTCGCTGGCTCAGCTCGGTCATGCGGACATGCGCGTACCGATAGCGCATGCGCTGGCGCATCCCGAGCGGATTGCCTCTGGGGTGGGTGTATTGGATTTGGCCACTCAAGGCTCTCTGGATTTTCACGCGCCCGATTTAGATAAATTCATTTGTTTGCGTTTGGCCTTTGATGCTTTGCGCGTGGGTGGCGCAGCACCGATTGTGCTCAATGCGGTCAATGAGTGCAGCGTGACGGCATTTTTGGCGGGGCAGATTGGTTTTTTAGAAATCGCTCAGGTCAATGAATCTGCGTTAAACGCTTTAAGTTTTGACGCGCCAGTTAATTTAGATGATGTGCTGGCCATAGACGCGGCGACCCGTGTTTGGGCGGGCAAACATAAGGTTTTGGTATGACAAATCTATGGGCATTTATTGTGGCGATTTTGGTGCTCGTGACGATACACGAGTGGGGACACTATTGGGTGGCCAAGCGTTGCGGTGTTCGCATTGAGAAATTCTCGATTGGTTTTGGCAAGCCTTTGCTCAGTTGGACCAATAAAGAAGGCACGG
>CALMCK010000087.1 GCA_937862845.1 uncultured Burkholderiaceae bacterium
GGTTCGTGAGCGGTCAAATCGATTTTATTCCAAATCAACACTTGATGGATTTGGTCGGCTTCGATTTCTTTGAGCACTTTATTGACTTCTTCAATTTGCTCTAAACGCACATCGCTGGACGCATCGACCACGTGAAACAAAACATCCGCGTGAATGGTTTCTTCCAGTGTGGCGCGAAACGCGGCGACCAATTGGTGTGGCAAGTCGCGCACAAAACCAACCGTGTCCGAAATCGCCATTTGGCCCGCGCCTTCGACATAGAGTTTGCGCGTGGTGGTGTCGAGTGTGGCGAACAGCTGATCGGCCGCGTAGGCTTTGGCACTGGTCAAGGAGTTGAATAAAGTCGATTTACCCGCATTGGTGTAACCGACCAGTGAGATGTTCAGTCCCGTGCCGCGTGTGCGAGCGCGACGCTGGGTTTGATGTTGTCGCTCAAAACGAGCGAGCTCGCCTTTGAGTTTCATGCGGCGTTCAGAAATCAAACGTTTATCGATTTCGAGCTGTGATTCACCCATACCGCCGCGCATGCCAATACCGCCGCGCTGACGCTCCAAATGCGTCCACAAGCCCGTGAGGCGTGAGCCCATGTATTCGAGCTGGGCCATTTCGACTTGCAGTTTGCCTTCGTGGCTTTTGGCGCGCTGGGCGAAAATATCGAGAATCAAACCCGTGCGATCGAGGATGCGGGTTTCGAATTTTTCTTCGAGGTTGCGCTGTTGCGCTGGGCTGATGGAGTGATTGAATACGATGCAATCCGCATCGTGCAGGATGGCCATCTCTTTGACCTCATCGGCCTTGCCTGAGCCGATGTAGAGTTTGGCGTCGGGCGATTTGCGCGTGCCAGTCACTGCGGCGCAGACGTCGCCGCCCGCGCTGTTGACCAGTAAATGCAGCTCTTCCATGGAGGCGTCAAAGTCGCCTTTGCCGAAGTTGAGTCCGACGATGATGGTTTTCATAAAATACTATCCAAAAAATAAATCCCTACTTTTTGAGAAACACAGATGAGCCGTGGTGCGGTCAAATAACGATGGTGTTGCTCCTGACGAGGTCAGAAAGTCAAGGGGTAAACAAAACTGCCCGCTTAAAAAAGCGGGCGTTTTATCAAGTTGAAACGCAAAGGCGTGAAACCGATTAATCAGCCGCTTGTTGAATTTCTTGAATGTTGACTGGGCGCGATGGCACGATGGTCGAAATGGCGTGCTTGTAAACCATTTGTGTCACGGTGTTGCGCAACAGAACCACGTATTGGTCAAATGATTCGATGTTGCCTTGCAGTTTAATGCCGTTGACCAGATAGATGGACACGGGCACGTGTTCTTTGCGCAGTGCATTCAAAAAAGGATCTTGTAAAAGTTGCCCTTTGTTCATTTTTATTCTCCAAGTTGCAAAAATGGTGGTTAGTGAAAATTGTTATCAAATTAATGAGCATCATAACCCACTTCTGCCGCAAGCGCATGAGCAAATACAATGGCGGTGAATCGCAGGATGCACTAAAAATTCCGTTAGGTGTTTTTACGGGGATTTAGTGACAGCCTGCCTGAGCAATGCTCATCGTTTTTTACGGTCGGCATAAGGATTCTTGGTGCTGCGGAATTCAATGCGCAGCGGTGTGCCTTGCAGTTTGAATGCATCACGGAATCGACCTTCGAGGAAGCGGCGGTAGGAGTCGGCGATGTCGTCCAATGTGTTGCCATGAATCACCACCACGGGCGGGTTCATGCCGCCTTGGTGGGCATAGCGCAGCTTGGGTCGTGCGCCACCGCTGCCTTTGCGCGGTGGTGCTTGGTGCTCGACCGCGTTGTACAGCACGCGGGTGAGCTGTGGCGTGGACAGATTGGCGAATGCGGCCGCATGTGCGTCGTGCACCGAAGCGAGTAGGGCATCGACGCCCGCGCCTTTGAGTGCGCTGGTGTAGTGGAATTTCGCGAAATCGAGAAACACGAGCTTGCGCAAAATATCGACTTTGACGCGGTCGCGCTCATAGCTGTTGACGGCGTCCCATTTGTTCACCGCGACGACCAGCGCGCGGCCTGATTCGAGAATAAAGCCTGCGATGTGGGCATCTTGTTCAGAGATGTCCTGCGCCGCATCGAGCATGAGGATGACGACATTGGCGTCTGAGATGGCTTGCAGGGTTTTGACCACGGAGAATTTCTCGATGGCTTCAAATACTTTGCCGCGCTTGCGCAAACCCGCCGTGTCAATCAATACATATTGACGACCTTGACGTTCAAATTCAATCTCGATGGCGTCGCGTGTCGTGCCGGGCATGTCGAAGGCAATCACACGGTCCTCGCCAATCAATGTGTTGATGAGGGTGGATTTGCCAACGTTGGGGCGGCCAACCACAGCGATTTTAATCGGGCGGTCAACGCGCTCGGTTTGCGGCACGACTTTAATGGTTTCTTTGCTTTTCAGGATTTTTTCAATCTCTGCATCGCGGGCGAGTCGATCGAGTTTGGCGAATGGATCATTGTCATCATCGTGCACGCCGTCGAGCCACTCGTCTTCGCGGGCAGGCTCGAGCACGGTGTCGAGCGCGTATTCCAGCAGCTCGCGGACACCGTCGCCGTGGGCGCTGGAGATGACCACAGGGTCGCCCAAGCCCAACGCGTAGAAGTCGGCGGTGACGTTGGCGTGGCGCATGCCTTCGGCTTTGTTCACGGCCAAAATCACGGTGCGACCAGTTTTGCGCAAATCATCGGCAATGGTTTGGTCGTGCGAGTTCATGCCCGCGCGGCCATCGACGATAAAAATAATAATGTCGGCTTCAACCACTGCTTGGCGGGTTTGCTTGGCCATCTCGTGGTAAATGCCGTCTTTGGCCACAGGCTCAAAACCACCCGTGTCAATCACGAGAAAAGGGCGCTCGCCCATGCGTCCTTGACCATAGTGGCGGTCGCGGGTCAAGCCAGGGAAGTCGGCGACGATGGCGTCGCGCGATCGCGTCAAGCGGTTAAATAAAGTCGATTTGCCCACATTTGGGCGCCCGACCAGTGCGATGACTGGTTTCATGCAATTCTCTCAATATAATACAGCGACGGTGATTCATCGCTGTGTTTGCCTCATTTTGGCAAAAAATCCAATTTCTGTTTCAAACTTTTGGCCAAATCCTTAGACTGGGCACCTTCTGCTTCAACTGTTTTAATCGCCGCTTCGAGCGACTTGCGGGCATTGGCCGTATCGTTCATGGTCAGGTAGATGTCTGACTTTTTGTTGGCGAATGCCGCAGTGAATTCTGGTGTCGGCACGGTTTCAAGTGTCTTGAGCGCATCATCGTTTTTTTGAGTCTGTACCAACACATCGGCCAACATCAAGCGAGCGGCGGCTTGGTTGTCCACTGTACTGTGCTCGATAATCCATTGCAATGGCGGCGTGGCTTTGTCCCATGCTTGCGCGTTGACAGCGGTTTGTGCGGTGTTGAAACTGGCCAATGCCGCATAGCGGGATTTGCCGAAATTACTTTGCAAATTGCTCAACAATGAGGCGTCGCTGCCGTCTTTTTGGGTCAATGCTTGGGTGTGGGTTTCAAACAGTTCCGCCGCTTGGCTCATTTGGCGGGCTTGATACCAATCGTTGCCTTTCAGGCCGAGGAACGCCACCGCGCCCAGCACCACGATGCCACTCAGCAACCAACCCCAGCGCTTCCAAAACGCCTTGAGGTTTTCTATCTGTTCTTGTTCTTCTAAATCGAATGCCATGGTTTTCTTTCTGTAAAAAAGTGACTAAATAATAGTTGCCGCCATCCAGAGGCGACACAGTGCGGTACTAAACGCCCGCCAATTGTTGCATTAAATAACTCGCCGCCTCACTTGCCGCGACCGTGACCTGCTCACCACCGCGCATGGGTTTAATCGTCACGCTGTTGGCCGCCAACTCGTCCTCGCCAATAATCAGAGCAAAGTGCGCGCCCGCCGCATCGGCGCGTTTCATTTGCGTCGCGAATTTGCCCATGCCTGTCGAACTGGCGCAGTGCAGGACGACTGATAAACCGATTTTGCGCAATTGTGACGCGGTCGAGAACGCCGCGCGCGCCGCCGCCTCGCCTTGATGCACCACATACACATCGCAGCTGACATCGATTTGTGGCGCAAGCAATGCCTGTGTGAGAATCAACAGACGCTCCAAACCAATCGCAAAACCAACGCCGGGCGTCGGCTTGCCACCAAACAACTCAATCATACCGTCATAACGGCCACCACCGCAAATCGTGCCTTGCGAAGCCAGCTCACCCGACGTCGAAATCCACTCAAACACCGTGTGGCTGTAATAATCCAAACCACGCACCAAGCGTGGATTGATGGTGAAAGCGATGCCCACATCGCCCAGCAAACCTTGCAACTGCTCAAATCGCATCCGCGACGCATCGCCCAGATACGCATCCAAGCGTGGCGCCGCATTCACCAAGTCTTGCATTTTCGGGTTTTTGGTGTCCAAAATCCGCAGAGGATTTGTGTGTAAACGGCGGCGCGCATCCTCATCCAGAATCTCTGCGTTCGCCTCGAAGTATTCAATCAACGCCACGCGATGCGCCAAACGCTCCGACGGCTCACCCAAAGTATTGAGCTCCAAACGAACATTTTGCAACCCCAACTCTTCCCACAAATCAGACAGCATGAGAATCAACTCCGCATCCATGTCCGCACCCGCAAAACCCAACGCCTCAACGCTCAACTGGTGAAACTGGCGGTAACGACCTTTTTGTGGCGCCTCATGGCGAAACACCGGGCCCATGGTGTACACGCGCTGCGGCGCATTGTACGTCAGATTCGACTCCACCGCCGCACGCACCACACCCGCCGTGAA
>CALMCK010000088.1 GCA_937862845.1 uncultured Burkholderiaceae bacterium
GCCAACCAATCACCCGATGGACTTGTCAATCGGGTGATTGGTTGGCGGTTTGGAAAACTCCTGGGTGGGTGATGTCAGACATCAATTTTAAAAATAGAATACGTGTTTTTCTTGTTTTGGCAACAATCGATGAATCGTACATGATTTCACCACAAATTTCACCTTTTTTCACCGTCCACTTTAAACCAAACCGCCAACCAATCACCCGATTGACAAGTCCATCGTTTCCCCGTAAAGTGGCGGCATTCGTCAGGAGAGAATTGCGCGCACGATTCAATGCAAAATTTTGACACAGCGCAATCGCCGAAGGTGTACTCCCATAAACTCTCAGGCAAAAGGACTGGCGAATATCAAGGGCACGCAACGTGTGTCCTCGCATAAATTCTGGAGAGCGTTGGCCAGCCAACCACCGAAGGGGCGTGCAGAGTCACTCTGCCTAATCTCTCAGGTATCAAGGACAGAACGGGGTCGATTAACTGAATCAGCATTCATATCTCATATGAACGCCCACCCGTCGGAGTCTGTCATGAGCACCACCCAACACCCGCTGAACCACACCGTTTTACACTCAACCCACCTCGCCGCCAATGCCCGCATGGTCGATTTTGGCGGCTGGGACATGCCTGTTAATTATGGCTCGCAAATCGAAGAACACCACGCAGTGCGCACCGACGCAGGCATGTTTGACGTCTCGCACATGCGCGTCGTGGACATCACGGGCGATAAGGTTCGCGATTTTTTGCGCTTTGTTTTGGCCAACAACATCGACAAACTGCAAGTCGCAGGCAAAGCCCTCTACTCATGCATGCTGCGCCATGACGGCGGTGTGATTGATGATTTGATTGTGTATTTTTTCCGCGAAGATTTTTTCCGTCTCGTCGTCAATGCCGGCACAGCAGACAAAGACCTCAAGTGGCTGAACGAGCAAAACGCCATCGGCGAGTTTGGCTTGGTCATCACGCCGCGCCCTGATTTTGCTTTGATTGCGGCACAAGGACCGAACGCCCGCGCCAAAGTATTTGCCGCACTGCCGTTCACACAAGCCGCCTCCGAAAACATCAAACCATTCAACGCCGCCAGCATCATGCACGAAGGTGCCGAATGGATGGTCGCGCGCACAGGCTACACGGGTGAAGACGGCTTCGAAATCGCCGTACCCGCCACCGCAGCCGCCGACACATGGGCAAAACTGCACACCGCAGGCATCCGCCCAGCGGGTCTCGGCGCGCGCGACACACTGCGCCTCGAAGCAGGCATGAATCTGTACGGACAGGACATGGACGAATCGGTCAACCCTTTAAACGCAGGCTTGGCATGGACGATAGACTTGGTCAGCGAACGCGACTTCATCGGCAAATCAGTATTGCTGGCGGGCGCACAGTCGCAACTCGTCGGATTGGTGTTGCTCGACAAAGGCATTTTGCGCAGCCATCAAACCGTCCAAACCACGCACGGCGTCGGTGAAACCACCAGCGGCACATTCAGCCCAACCATGCAAAAATCCATCGCCTTCGCCCGCGTGCCACTCGGCGTCGCCATCGGTGACACGGTGCAAGTGGTGATACGCGACAAACCGCTCAATGCACAAGTTGTCAAAATGCCGTTTGTGCGCAATGGTAAAATTTTAGCGAGCGTTTAATAAGCCACACAAACCGTCATTCCCGCACGGGTTTAGCGGGAATCCAGTGGAAACGCAGTTTCCTTAAACTTTTGAAATTCAAATGAATAAAAAAGTTAAACGAAAGCGATGCTTTCGACTGGATTCCCGCTAAACCCATGCGGGAATGACGAGTAATATGCAGTATATTTAGTCCACAAAATTTTTTACTCATCAAAACAGGAGAACCACCATGTCCGTCAACCCAACATTAAAATACGCACCGAGCCACGAATGGGTCAAAGTCGAAGCAGACGGCTCACTGACCGTCGGCATTTCTGACCACGCGCAAGAAGCACTCGGCGACATCGTCTTCCTCGAGTTGCCCGAAGCAGGTCGCAGCATCACCGCCCAGCAAGCCATCGCCGTCGTCGAATCCGTCAAAGCCGCCAGCGACATCTACGCCCCCGTCTCAGGCACCATCATCGCCCGCAACGACGCCATCGCCGACACGCCCGAAGCAATCAACAACGCGCCGTATGACAACTGGTTATTTAAAATCGCCCCGTCACACGCAGCCGATGTGGACAAATTATTGAGCGCAGAAGATTACGCCGCCAGTATTGGCGACTAACCTAAAAAGAACCAATCACTCATAAACTATGATTTTATCTCATACTCTCGATTTATTCCCCGAACACTCAAGTCACTCGTGGGACTTGTCCCCGCAAACCAACTCTTTCAAGTTTATAGATTTGTTTGCGGGGATTGGGGGGTTTCACTTGGCTTTGTCACATTTGGGCGGTGAGTGTGTTTTTGCGTCCGAAAAAGACGCGCACTCCAGAGTCACCTACGCAGCTAATTTTAGTATTTCGTTGGATATTTTTAACGATGACATTAGAAAAATCTCTCCTATAGATATCCCTGACCATGATATTTTATGCGCAGGTTTTCCGTGCCAACCTTTTTCACAAGCGGGTCACAAAAAAGGTTTTTCTGACGGCGAAAATTCCGAACGCGGCAATCTTTTTTATTGTATTTTAGATATATTAGAAGCCAAACGACCCAAGGCGTTTATTTTAGAAAATGTACGCCATCTGATTGCCCATGATAATGGAGAAACATTCGCAACCATTCTTAAGCATTTGGACGAAGCCAATTACGAAGTCAGCTTTAAAGTCATTAAAGCATCTGATTTTAATGTGCCGCAGCATCGGGCACGCGTGTTTATTGTTGGATTTGATCGAACACAAGTCAAAACAGACGCGACGTTTCACTTTCCCATTCCTTTGCCTTTGCGTAAAACAATGTCCGATATTTTCAACGCGCCATGCGAAAAAAAAATCGGCTTTACGCTTCGCGTTGGCGGAAAAGGGTCACAAATTGACGACCGTCGCAATTGGGAATTTTATCGTGTGAACAACGAAGTCCGTCGCATTGGTTTGAGTGAAGCCACCGAAATGATGACTTTCCCAAAAGATTTTCAATTTCCCGTTTCCAAAACACAAGCCATGAAGCAACTGGGCAACAGCGTGTGTGTGGACGTGGTTAAAGCAGTCGGTCAGTCGGTCGTTCAGCACTTAAAAAAACATTCAATAACAGGGACGCAAGAGATGCAAAACAAAGGTGAAATCAGTGAAACTTATGCGCTACTTAAAATCATTCACCAAAAAATCATCCAATACGGTGATGCTCAAGGTACGCCCACTGACGATACCGTTCGCATTTTAAAAATCCACAACGCACACCAAACCATTTCAATCAACGATATTTCGGTAGATGTGGTCTCGACCGACAACAGCACAAAAAACATACCCATCGCACAATTTATCACGCAAGCCGAACTCGATGAAATGGTCTTGTTTATCCGTAAATCATCCAGCACTTTCAATAATGAAAAAATTGATGCGGCTGCGGACATGCTCGGTTTAAACAAACGCAAAGGCACGTCTAGCGAAAAATTCGACATTCTTGTCGATTTTCAAGATGACCTATTAAATGTCAATCAAGGCATTAGCATTAAGTCGTTTTTGGGCAGTTCGCCCACGTTGTTAAACGCGTCGTCTGCAACCAACTTTGTTTTTGAAGTCACGGGATTAGATGCCAAACTGCTTGATGCAATCAATCAAATCGACAGTCGCGCCAAAATCAAAGACCGTATTTCTAAAATCGTGGAACATGGTGGGCATTTTGTTTTTCACCATTGCGAAAATAAAACCTATGAATCCAATCTGCGCAAAACCGATTCGCTGATGCCCGAGTTACTCGCGGCGGCATTGTTGTCTTTTTTCAAGAAAGAAACATCAAACGCGCTGAATTCCTTCCCTGATGTGGCAAATTTCAAAAAGCTAACTGCTGATGAGATTCATTGCCGATTGAGGGATTTTATCAAATACACGGTTTTTGGCATTTTCCCCAATCAATTATGGGATGGTAACTTATCCGCCAACGGTGCATTGATGGTTTTGCAAGACGGTGATGTTTTGTTTTATCACACGAACCATGAAAAAACGCTTAAAGAATTTTTTTACCAAAACTGCTTTTTCGATACACCGTCCAGCAAGCGTCACCGCTTCGGCAGTTTGTACAAAGAAAACAACAAATTGTTTTTTAAACTCAACTTGCAATTGCGTTTGTCAAAATAATCCTTAACTTCTCATTACTCAATATAACAAGCCCACTATGACCTCCACCACCTCCACCACCTTCGCCGCCCGCCACACCGCCCCCGCCCATTCTGACCAGTTGCACATGTTGCAGGTTTTGGGATACGACAACCTTGATGCGTTTATCGACGCGGTTGTGCCTGCCAACATTCGCCGCGACACCATGGCGTTGGGTGAGTTCACGCAAGGCTATTCTGAAGAAGAAGCGATTGCGCGGTTGCGCGAGCACGCGGACCAAAACAAAGTATTCAAAAACTTTATTGGCCAAGGCTACTACGGCACGCACACGCCTGCGGTGATTTTGCGCAATGTGCTGGAGAACCCCGCGTGGTACACGGCGTACACGCCGTATCAGCCTGAGATTTCACAGGGACGCTTGGAGGCGTTGCTTAATTTTCAACAGATGATTATTGATTTGACGGCGATGGACATTGCCAATGCGTCAATGCTTGACGAGGCGACGGCGGCGGCGGAGGCGATGACGCTGGCGTTGCGCAACTCTAAATCACAGTCGAATGTTTTTTATGTTGCGGAAGATGTTTTTCCACAGACGCGCGAGGTGATTGAAACGCGCGCCAAACCACTGGGCATTGAGGTGCGCACGTGCATTTCGGGCGATGAGAGTTTGCTGAACGATTGCTTCGCGGTTTTGGTGCAATACCCAGCGGCCAGCGGCGCGGTGATTGACTACAGCGACTGGGCCGACAAAGCCCATGCACAAGGCAAGGCCATCATCGCCTGCTCGGACTTGCTCGCCCTGACCCAGCTCAAAGCACCCGGTGAATGGGGCGCGGATATTGTCATCGGCAACACTCAACGTTTCGGCGTGCCATTTGGATTCGGTGGCCCGCACGCGGCATTCATGGCGACCAAAGACGCATTCAAGCGCTCGATGCCAGGCCGTTTGGTCGGTGTGTCGATTGACGCGCAGGGCAATTCTGCATTGCGCCTCGCGTTGCAAACCCGCGAGCAACACATCCGCCGCGAAAAAGCCACGTCCAACATCTGTACCGCGCAGGCATTGTTGGCCATCATGGCGAGCATGTACGCGGTGTACCACGGCCCAGCAGGCTTGAAAAAAATCGGTGCGCGCGTGCACCACATCACATCGGGCATCGCCGCCGCGCTTAAAGCGGCAGGTGTCAACGTCGTCAACGACACGTGGTTCGACACACTCACCGTCAAAGTCGTCGACGCCAATGTGTTGCACCACGCAGCGCATGCCGTCAACATCAACCTGCGCGTGATTAACGCACAACACGTCGGCATCAGCATCGACGAGACGACCACAGCAGCGGACGTCCACACATTGCTCAACTTATTTGATGCCGCGCCCGTACACCACGACGCGGACATGATTCCTGCCGCACTGCGCCGCACGAGTGAATTTCTCATGCACCCTGTGTTCAACGCACACCACTCCGAGCACGCCATGCTGCGCTACTTGCGCGAGTTGTCAGACAAAGATTTGGCGCTCGATCGCACCATGATTCCACTCGGCTCATGCACCATGAAACTCAATGCCACCAGCGAAATGCTGCCCGTCACGTGGCCAGAGTTCGGCCAAATCCACCCCTACGCGCCAAACTCACAAACCGTCGGCTACCGCGCCATGATTCATGAAGTCGAAGCCATGCTGGTCGCCGCCACAGGCTACGCTGCCGTCAGCCTGCAGCCGAACGCAGGCTCGCAAGGCGAATACGCGGGCTTACTGATTATCCAAAAATACCACGCCAGCCGTGGCGAAGGCCACCGCAACATTTGCCTCATCCCATCATCCGCACACGGCACCAATCCCGCCTCCGCCAGCATGGTCGGCATGAGCGTCGTCGTCGTGAACTGTGACGCACGCGGCAATGTCGACGTCGCCGACCTCAAAGCCAAAGCCGAAGCACACAGCGCCAATCTCGCCGCGCTGATGATTACCTATCCGTCCACACACGGCGTGTTTGAGAAAAGCATCACCGACATCTGCGACATCGTGCACCAGCACGGTGGACAAGTCTATGTTGACGGCGCCAACCTCAACGCCATGGTCGGCCTGTGCGCACCGGGTCAATTCGGTGGTGACGTCTCGCATCTGAATCTGCACAAAACATTCGCCATCCCCCATGGCGGTGGCGGCCCCGGCATCGGCCCTGTCTGCGTCGCGGCACACCTCGCAGAGTTTTTACCAAATCTGAACTCGGTCGGCTACCAGCGCGACGCGCACGGCATCAGCGGCATCTCCGCCGCTCCTTACGGCAGCGCAGGCGTGTTGCCGATCACGTGGATGTACATTGCCATGATGGGCGCAGCCGGCCTCACTGAAGCCTCTAAAGTCGCCATCCTCTCCGCCAACTATTTAGCGAAACAACTCTCCGCGCTCTTCCCCATCCTCTACACCGACGAGCAAGGCCTCGTCGCCCACGAATGCATTCTCGACGTGCGCGGCGTCAAAGAGACCGCAGGCATCACCGTGGACGACATCGCCAAACGCCTCATGGACTTCGGCTTCCACGCCCCCACCATGAGTTTCCCCGTCGCCGGCACACTGATGATTGAGCCGACTGAATCCGAACCCCTCGCCGAACTCGACCGCTTCATCACCGCGTTTAAAACCATCCGCGCAGAAATCGCCCAAGTCGAAAACGGCGAACTCCCAGCAGACGACAACCCGCTCAAACACGCACCACACACCGCGCAAGTCGTCACCGCCAACGAATGGACACACGCCTACCCGCGCGAACAAGCCGCCTACCCCGTCGCCTCACTGCGCACCCGCAAATACTGGCCGCCAGTCGCACGGGTGGACAATGTGTATGGGGACAGGAATCTGTTTTGCAGCTGTGTGCCTGTGAGTGAGTATCAGGCGTAAAAAAATCCCGCATGAGAATGCGGGATTTTTTTCTGCGCGCAGAAATCACTGCACAGTTTATTGAATGGCGCAAGCGTAAAACATCACCGATATTTTTGCGCGGCGCGCAGTACGCTGTAAGCGTACTTTGTTTTGCCCAGACTGCCGTTGTAGCGGCCGAGTGCGCGCACAAGGTCGCCGTTTTCTTTGTCGAGGTAGTGGCGCAAAATCGTGCAGCCGAAGCGCACGTTGATGCGCAGGTGATACAGGCTGCGTGGGTTGCCGTCGCCGATGGCGCGCGTCCAAAACGGCATGACTTGCATGAGACCAATCGCGCCAACAGGACTGGCGGCGCGCGGGTTGAACCGACTCTCCACATCAATGACACCAAGCACCAATGCGGGCTCTAAGCCTGCTCGACGTGACTCGTAATCGACGGCGTTGAGAAGGTCGGTGCGCAGATTATCTGTGGGGGTGTGGCGGGCGATGCGTTCGCTCATGACGGCACGCCAGCGATAGAAGTGCGCTTCGTCATTGCGTGAGGCAAATGGGCGCACGTTGGGGATTTGTGCTGAGACGGCTTGTCGAAGCAATACGCGCACGGAGTCGGCCAGTGCTTCTTCGGCTTGATTGCCTGCGTGGGCGGTGCCGATGAAGCACATAGTGACCATCAGTGCCGCCATGAGCCGACTCATGCGCTTGTCAATGACGGCAATCACGCACTCAGCTGCGCCAACACATGGGCGGCGACATCTGCGGGTGCGAATTTCACTGCGGCTTCGTCGCGGCGGCCTTTGTACTCGACCATGCCATCTTCCTTCAAGCCTCGATCGCCGATGGTGACGCGGTGTGGCACGCCGATGAGTTCCCAGTCGGCGAACATGCTGCCAGGGCGCTCATTGCGGTCATCTAAAATCACATCCACGCCTGCTTGCAGTAAGGCTTCGTACAATTTGGTGGATTCGTCGCGCACTTGCTCGTTTTTATCCGCGCCGACGGGGCAAATCACGACTTCAAACGGGGCTATCGAGACGGGCCAAATCACGCCGCGGGCGTCGAAGTTTTGTTCAATCGCTGCGCCCAGTATGCGGGTGATGCCGATGCCGTAGCAGCCCATGACGAAGGGTTGTGGTTTGCCATTTTCATCTAAAAATGTCGCTTTGAGCGCTTCGGAGTATTTCGTGCCGAGCTGAAACACGTGGCCGACTTCGATGCCACGACACACATCAACTGTGCCGTTGCCATCGGGTGCTGGGTCGCCTGCGACGACGTTGCGCACGTCGGCAATCAGGTCGGGCTCGGGTAAATCGCGCCCCCAGTTCACACCGACGTGGTGGTGGTCGGCATCGTTTGCGCCGCAGATGAAGTCGGACATATTTGCCACGGTGGTGTCGGCGATGATGCGCAAAGGCAATGATGACGGCGCTTTGAGCACGGGCCCGATGTAACCTGGCGTCGTGTCAAATACGGCGGCGATTTCGGCTTCGGTCGCCATGCGGGTGTTGGCCATGCCGTCGAGTTTGGACAGTTTGATCTCATTGAGGCGATGATCGGCGCGCAATAAAACCAGCACAATGGTGGTTTCGGTTTGTTTTTCAGCGTTGAGGTTTTCAGCGGCGAGCACGATTGATTTGATGTTTGCGGTCAAAGGCAATTGAAGCAGTTCGGCGACTTCCTCACAGGTGCCACAGTTTGGCGTGTGCGTTTTGGTCAATGCTTGTGCGGGCGCAGCGCGCGTTGGGATGAGGCAAACTGCTTGCGCCGCTTCCATGTTTGCGGCGTAGTCCGAATTTGGGTTGTAGACGATGTCGTCCTCGCCTGTCTCGGCGATGACGTGAAACTCGTGCGAGCCATCGCCGCCGATGGAGCCATTGTCCGCTGCGACTGCGCGGAAATTCAATCCCATGCGCGTGAAAATCTTGACATACGCATTGAACATTTTGTCATACGATGCTTGCAGTCCCGCTGCATCTTTATCAAACGAGTAGGCGTCTTTCATGATGAATTCACGACCGCGCATCACGCCAAAACGCGGGCGGATTTCGTCGCGAAACTTGGTTTGAATTTGATAAAAATTCGCAGGCAATTGTTTGTAGCTTTTAAAATCACGGCGCACCACATCGGTGATGACTTCTTCATGCGTCGGCCCGACCACAAAATCACGCGCGTGGCGATCTTTAAATCGCAACAGCTCAGGCCCATACTGCTCCCAGCGCCCCGACTCTTGCCACAACTCGGCTGGCTGCACCGCAGGCATGAGCAGCTCCATCGCGCCTGCTTTATTCATTTCTTCGCGAACAATCGCCTCGACTTTGCGCACACTGCGCAAGCCCATCGGCATGTAGGTGTAAATCCCGCTGCCGATGCGCTTAATCAAACCCGCACGCATCATGAGTTGATGGCTGATGATTTCAGCTTCGGCGGGTGCTTCTTTTTGGGTGCTGATAAAAAATTGGGAGGCTTTCATAAAACTTTCACTCATCTAAAGGGACATAAAAAGGTGCGCTGCAAAAAAACACAAATGGCATTTTGGTCGCTGCGCTATAATTGCGTCATTGTAAATCATTTATTGAGGAAAAAATGCTCGACAAAGAAGGTTATCGCCCCAATGTCGGCATCATTTTGGTCAATTCACGCAATCAGGTTTTTTGGGGCAAGCGCGTGCGCGAGCACGCATGGCAATTCCCTCAAGGTGGAATTTCATATGGCGAAACCCCCGAACAAGCCATGCTGCGTGAACTGCATGAGGAAACTGGCTTATTGCCCGAACACGTTAAAATCATCGGCCGCACCCGCAACTGGCTGCGTTACGATGTGCCCACACGCTGGGTCAAGCGCGATTCTCGCAACCACTATCGCGGTCAAAAGCAGATTTGGTTTTTGCTCCGCCTCGTCGGTCGCGACCATCACGTGAATTTGCGTGCTTCCGAACGCCCTGAATTTGATGCTTGGCGCTGGAATGACTATTGGATACCGCTCGATGATGTCATCGACTTTAAGCGCGGTGTCTATAAAGAAGCGCTCGAAGAATTGTCGCGCTTGTTGTTCCACAAACGCACGACAGTGCAACACATACCACCCGATGGTTCGATTGAACCATAAAAAATCCGCTGAAATATTCAGCGGATTTTTTTATGCTACATATAAGTCTCTGGCACGATTCTGATGAGCCTTTTTTGCAGCCGTCGCCAAAACCCGCCCGCTTCGGTGGTGGGCGCTCGATCCGCACTGTGCTTTATGTCGTATTGGCTCGGCGTCGGCGATTTTGACCATGTCATCTGGCCGTGCTCATTGAGCTGAACTTCGTAACTGTATGCAGGCTGAGTGGCATTGAGCATCACGCCGCGCAGTTGTTGCGCCGATGTTGGGTTGTTTATGAAAACACCCATTTCGGCATTCCAAACAATCGAGCGCGGGTCGAGATTCATCGAACCAACAAAAGCCTTCTCGCCATCGACCACCATGGCTTTGGTGTGCAAGGCGAGGCGAGATGCACCGTTGCTGTAGAACTGGTTCTTACCGCCGACCTTGTCCGCATACGGAAAACCGCGCAGCTCATACCACTGCACACCTGCTTTAATCAGGCGCTCGCGGTATTTATCATAGTGTGCCATGACGAAAGGCACGTCGTTTGATTCAAGCGAGTTGGTCACCAGAGTCACTTGAATGCCACGCTTGGGCATGCCCTCAAGCAGCTCGGTGAGCTCCTCGCCTGGCAAAACGTAGGCATTGGCAATCACCACTTCGCGTTTGGCTTCGCGCAGCATTTGCGTGAATCGATTGAACACCGCTGTGTTGGGATTGATTTTGCGCGAGTCGCTCAAATCGCTCAGGCGGATTTGATGAGACTTCGGCGAATGGTTGATTTTATTTTCAGGGTCAGAAACCACCGAAACATCGCCCCACAGCATGCCTTGCAAGGCATTGGGCAACAGTGTGTTTTCGCTTTGTTCCACAGCCAACACATAAGGATTTTGTTTGGCGTGGGCATTGTCGACGATTTTTTGAATGCTTGAATCATAAGCCT